>JAZRNK010000027.1:0-2406 GCA_045648145.1 Acutalibacteraceae bacterium
GACAAAGCCCCAGGTTATAGACCTGTAAAACCCTTTCAGATAATTTAATATGGTTTTCAAATTCACCGCTTCTTTCAAGCATATTATTACCTTTAATTTTACCACCGCTAACCATTTGTGTCAACAATATGAAAACAAAAACCGCACCGTAAATTTACGGTGCGGTTAATAACCATTAGTCCAAACTTTTCATCGTGGGGATTTGGGCGGAATAAGTGCCATATCCTTGTTTATCTTGCTATTTTCTGACTTCGTTAATCCAAATTGCTTTCATTGCAAGACATAACCTGTCATAAAACGGCATATCTTTATCCCATTTGTCATAAAATCTGTCGTAAAAATTTAAGGGTGTTTACTATGTCAAGCAAAGAAACACATATCCTCTAAGATAGATAATTACTGTTTTTTCATCTGTCGCAGGAACATCAACACCGCCAATACGAGCAGAACGGCAGCATATCCAAGTACCCACCAAACATGAGGGAAAATCCCTGTAAAATCACCTGCAAGCACAGCCCGTTCCATATCTACGGCATGAACAAACGGGAGTGCGTAGGAAATCTTCTTAAACACACCGCCCACAAGGTCAAGATCAAACCAAACGCCGGACAGCCACGCCGAAAGGTTGGTTAGCAACGCACCGCAGATACCACCGACCTGCTTATCGTTCAGTACGCTTCCGCAAAGAAGTCCCAAGGCAATGTAGAGGAGGGAAACAGGAATGATAAATAACACAGCATATAAAATATTTACCGTAATGTCCAGCCCGAGAAAGATTGCAGCAATATAGCAAATAACACTTTGGGCGACAGAAATCGGCATAATAGGCAAAGTATACCCGAGAATGAAATCCAGCGGGGTCAGCGGGGTTGTATACAAACGCTGCAATAGCGAACTACCTCTGTCTTTTGCAATAATGGTTGATGAAAATAAGGTCATAAATGCCAAACCGAAAACCGTTATACCCGGAGTCAGGTGTTGTATTTCAAACAGTTTCACGGGGATATTTGCTTGTATGGCACTTAACAATAAAATTAAAACAAGAGGAAAGCCGAGTCCAAAGAAAAGAGTCAGAGGATCTCGTAATATTTCTTTCGTATTTCTGTTTGCAAAAGTGAGCATTCTCATTTTGCCACCCCCTTGACAATATGGATAAATGCTTCTTCAAAATTATCTGTACCTACCCTTTCTTTTATCTTTTCTGCAGTGTCACAGATAAGGAGCTTGCCGTCTTTCATAATAGCGATACGGTCAGACAAAGCTTCCGCTTCTTCCATATAGTGCGTTGTCAGAATAATGGTAACCTTCCCTTTAAGTGAATGTATCAAATCCCACAAATCACTTCTGGCAAGTACATCAAGACCAAGCGTAGGTTCATCAAGGAACAATATCTCCGGTTCGCTGATCAGCGCCATTGCAATACTAAGTCTTCGTTGCCAGCCTCCGGACAGTTTGCCTGCCTTTTTCTTGATAACAGATTCCAATCCGAGTAATTTGGTCAGCTCTGCAATTTTCGCATTTTGCTTGTCCTTTGTAAAACCGTGAACCCCGCACATCAGCTCAAGATTCTCCCGAACCGAAAGTCCGGATGCGACCGCAGTTTCCTGCGGAGAAACGGCTATTAGCGATTTTACAGCGGCTGTATCTTTGCAAATGCTTTTTCCATTAATAAAGGCATCTCCGCCTGTAGGTTGTGCAAGACAGGACAGCATTTTAATCGTGGTCGTTTTACCGGCACCATTTACACCGAGCAGAGAAAACAATTCGCCTTTTTTAACCTGCAAATTTAATTGGTCTACCGCAATGATATCCTTATATTTTTTAGTTAGATTAGCAGTCCTTATGGCATACATACAATCTGTCCTTTCCGTGAATGCGTTTACTGAATTATAGCATTTCAATTATGAAAAATCTCGTTTTTCCATCTATTCGGTTCTATTTCTTATGTAAGCGGTAATCCTGTTGGTACATTGCGTTTACGACACCTTATTGTCGTAATTTCCAAGGACTGTTAACTGCTCATTTGTCGTAAATCTGTCGTAAACCTCATTTTTGAGTGTCAAATTAGATTAACAAAATGCCGCAAACGCTATTAAATCAGCGTTTGCGGCTTAAGTTTACTCTGTAAGGGGCTTCATTGTGGGGAACAATAAAACATCGCGAATAGCCGGTGAGTTGGTCAACAGCATTACCAAGCGGTCGATGCCGTAGCCGATACCGCCTGTTGGCGGCATACCGTGCTCGAGAGCGTTAAGGAAGTCCTCATCGGTGTGGTTGGCCTCCTCGTCGCCTGCAGCAAACATTTTTTCCTGCTCCTCGAAGCGCAAGCGCTGGTCAATCGGGTCGTTAAGCTCGGAGTATGCGTTGCACATCTCCCAACCGTTACAGAACAGTTCAAAACGCTCA
>JAZRNK010000028.1:0-4851 GCA_045648145.1 Acutalibacteraceae bacterium
TCGCGCTTTTGCGGACGTAGATAGGATAAATCTCGGAGCCGATAAGCGTTTTGCCTACACCCACCTGCACCTTTTTGTCAACGGTCACATACTCTAAATGCGCGTTCTCGTTAACAATAACGTCCTGCATAACAATCGAATTCTCGACAACTGCGCCCTTTTGCACCTTAACGCCGCGGAACAAAATACTGTTTTTAACGGTGCCCTCAATAACACAGCCGTCGGCGATAAGACTGTTGCTGACCTTACTGTCAAGACCGTAAATGGTCGGCATATCGTCACGCGTTTTGGTGAAAACCGGACGCTTTTTACAGAACAGCTCACGTCGTACCTCTGTGTTATTAAGAATTTCTGCCGAAATCTTGGCATAGCTTTCGGGACTGTCCATAACGGCGGCGTAGGGCTTAACCTCGTAGCCGTGCATATCAAGCTCTTTGAAATAACACTGGAAAATGTCACGCGCAAGGCTTGTGTAGTTGCGCTCGTAGCCCATTTCGACAATTTCTATCAGCTTTTCGCGCGACATAATGGTAATGTCAAGACTATAAAGACAGTCCTCCTGACCCTTGGCGGCAAAGGCAATGTCAACAATTTTGTCACCATCTAACGAGAAGGTCATAATATCGTTATGATTTTGCGGCAGCTTGCCACGCTTGTAGGCAACGGTAACACCTGCGCCCGATTTTATGTGACTGTTAAGCATATCGCTTAAATCAAAATTGGTAATAACGTCGGCGTCGCACAGCACAACGTACTCCTCACTCGAGTGCTTTAAAAAGTTCATCGCACCAAACAGACCGTCAACGTGGCCCTTGTAAATCTTGGCCTCGTTGTTAGAATAAGGCGGTAAGAAAAACAGTCCGCCGTTTTTACGGTCCAAATCCCACGCCTTGCCGGTGCCAAGATGGTCCATCAGCGACTGGTAGTTGGCCTTGGTAACAATACCCACCTTGGCAATACCTGCGTTCACAAGGTTGGAAAGCGAAAAATCTATAAGACGGTAACGGCTTAAAAACGGCAACGAGCCCATCGAACGCACCGTCGTCATTTCGGCCATAAGCTCATCGTGAACGTTGGGGAAAACAATGCCTAATACGTTGTTCTTTCTCATAAAGCCTCACCCTCCTTCAAGCTTTCTTTAATCATAGTGCCGGCCTTAACGGTAGCACCCTCGCCAATTATTAGCCCTGCGCCCACAACGCTGACGCCCCAGGTGGACAAATCGCTCATATTTTCGGGACGTTCGCCGATTTTGGCGTCACGCTCGACAGTAACGTTCTCGCCGACTATCGAGTACTGCACCTTAGCGCCTTTTTTAATAACGGCGCCCGGCATAACGATAGAGTCACGCACCTCGGCGCCCTCCTCAACCGTAACCGAGTCGAAAAGCACCGAGAAATCAACCGTGCCAAAAATCTCACAGCCCTCGGTTATAAGGCAGTTTTGCACCTTGGCACTGTCTGCAATGTACTGTGGCGGAGCCGACGGCGTACGGGAATAAATACGCCAACTGCTGTCACTTAAATCAAGCTTGACCTTGGGGTCGAGCATATCGAGGTTGGACTCCCACAGCGAGTCAATCGTGCCGACGTCCTTCCAATAATCGTTAAAGCGGTAGACCACCATGTTCTGATTGTCGTTAAGCATACTGGGGATAATATCCTTACCAAAATCGTTGGACGAATTGGGGTTCTCCTCATCCTGCTCAAGATATTTTTTGAGCTTTTCCCAGCTGAAAACGTAAATGCCCATTGAGGCTAAATTGCTCTTAGGCTCCTTCGGTTTTTCCTGGAACTCGTAAATTTTACCGTTCTCGTCGGCATTCATAATACCAAAGCGTGAGGCCTCCTCCATCGGCACCTCAATAACGGCAATGGTACAGTCGGCGCCCATTTCTTTGTGGCGCTCAATCATAAGACTGTAGTCCATTTTATAGATGTGGTCACCCGACAAAATCAACACGTATTCGGGGTTATAGCGCGAAATAAACGGAATATTCTGATAAATAGCGTTGGCAGTACCCTTGTACCAGTCACCGCCCTTGGCGCGCTGGTAAGGAGGCAGTATGTGAACACCGCCACCCGTTCTGTCCAAATCCCACGGCTTGCCCGAGCCGATATAATCGTTTAACTCAAGCGGTTGGTACTGCGTCAGCACACCCACCGTCTCAATGCCTGAATTGATACAGTTGGACAACGGAAAATCAATAATTCGGTATTTTCCGCCAAAGGGAACCGCCGGCTTTGCAACAGATTGGGTAAGAACTCCCAGACGGCTACCCTGACCGCCTGCCAACAGCATGGCAACACATTCAGTTTTTTTCATAACTTGTCACCCTCGTTAAAGTATTTGTATATATTTTTCGGTAAGGTAAAAAAACTTTGCCGAAAGTGGAGGTAAATCAACACACAGCGACTGTGTGTACGAGTGCATAGGCTTTGCCCGACTGCCGAAAATCTGGTCACGAACGGTGGGTGTAGGTCCGCCGAAGATGTCCCAGCTCGAGTCAAAATCGAGCCTGTATTTTGCATAATACGGTACGCCGAAGCGGTAGTCCTTGCGCTCGACGGGCAGGAAGTTAAATACACAGACCAACTCCTCGTCCCACTGTTTGCGCCTGAAAATTATAACCCCTTGGTCGCAGTCATCACCGCTTATCCACTGAAAGCCTCGGCTTAAGCAGTCGTAATGGTGAATGACCTCGTTGTTGCAATAGTACTCGTTTAAAACTTGGACAAAATATTTAAACTGACGGTGCTTTTCAAAGTCAAGCAAGCACCAGTCAAGCTCACTTTTATAGTCCCACTCGTTAAACTGGGCAAACTCGGTGCCCATAAAGGTGCATTTTCTGCCGGGGTGCGCCATCATAAAGGCAAGTAACAGCCGTAACGCATCAAACTTTTCATTATATTCGCCAAACATCTTGTTTATGAGCGACTTTTTGCCGTGCACCACCTCGTCGTGCGATAGCGCCAACACAAAGTTCTCGGAAAAAGCGTAGTCGAAAGAAAATGTCAGCAAATTGTGGTTGGCCTTTCTGTAAATGGGGTCGAGCGACATATATTTCAAAATATCGTTCATCCAACCCATGTTCCACTTGTAGCTAAAGCCCAAACCGCCCTCATAAGCTTGCGCCGTCACACCCTTAAAGGCGGTCGACTCCTCGGCAATGAGTAAGGTATCGGGATAATCGTCGGTCAGCATGGTGTTCAAGGTTTTAAAAAACTCGACCACCTCGTAGTTCTCGTTGCCACCGTCAATGTTGGGTATCCACTCGCCGTCACGACGGTTGTAGTCGCGGTAGAGCATCGAGGCAACGGCATCAACCCGAAGCCCGTCAATGTGGTAGTATTCGTGCCAGAAATAAGCGTTGGAAATCAAGAACGAGCGTACCTCGGGCTTGCCATAGTCAAAAACGCAGGTGCCCCACTCCTTATGCTCACCAATACGGCTGTCCCCGTATTCGTAACAGGGTGTGCCATCAAAACGGTAAAGCCCAACCTCGTCCTTGGGGAAATGCGCCGGTACCCAGTCGAGTATAACGCCGATACCGTTGCGGTGCATAATATCGACAAACTCCATAAACTCCTTAGGGGTGCCAAAGCGGTTGGTCGGCGCAAAATAGCCCGTAATCTGATACCCCCACGAGCCGTCAAACGGATGCTCCATAACGGGCAACAGCTCAACGTGGGTGTAGTGCATGGCTTTGACGTACTGCGCCAACTCACGCGCAATTTCGGGATAGCTCAAAAATGAGCCGTCCTTTGCACGTTTCCACGAGCCAAGATGCACCTCGTAAATGTTAAGCGGACGGTACTCGGCATCAAAAATGCCCTTTTTCTTGGATATATAAAACTGGTCGGTCCACTTAAAATCCTCAATGTCGTATATAAGCGATGCGCTGTTGGGCGCAGGCTCAAAATAATAGCCAAACGGGTCGCTTTTTAGCGTGACCGAGCCGTCGGAATGTTTTATGCAGTATTTGTAAGGCGCCATCTCGGGCAGGGCAGGTACAACACCCTCAAAAATGCCGTGACCGATGTGGAACATATTGTAGCGGTCCTGGTCCCAGTCGCAAAAATCGCCCACAACGCTGACGCCAACGGCATTGGGCGCCCAAACCCTGAAAACCGACTTTGACTGAAACCTGTGATGGCCTAAAAGCTTATAAATGTCACGCGAATACCCACGCGAAAAGACCTTAAAAAAGTCCTCATAAAAGCTTATCATCCGACTACCTCCAACAAAGACGGCAAAAAGGCAATATGCCGCCTAAATACATTTTACCAATATAAACCAATTTTTTCAATACCTTTTTTAGTATATTTCCATTTACCTAATAAGTATTTTCACCCAAAATTTGTGCATTATTCACAAATTCCCACATTTTCCCTCCCCCAACAAAATTTTTTCCACCAACCTTGCCTCCCTTGTGTAAAGGGAGGTGGCACACCGCAAGGTGTGACGGAGGGATTGTTGTAAGGCAGGGCCTTGGTCCTGCCGTCACCCACAACCAACCAAAAACGACACTCTTCACTCATAAAAAAACCGCCCGAGGAAAACCCGAGCGGTAGACTTCAAAAATTTAATTGTAACCCTTGTTATCTCTTTATCGCCTTGATAATTCTCGTTATGGCGGTGGACGATACTAAATTGACCACCAGCTCGATAAGGAAATTGACACCCGTAAGGCCTAAAACGATAAAGGTGAAAATATCGGTTCCGCCTGCCATTGCCAACAAAGCCTCTTTAAAGAACACCACCATGGCGGCAACAAAAATACCCGTATTCACTACCGGGCAGACAATACCTGCCAAAATAACGGCTAAAAGGGTGTTACGCTTGGACACA
>JAZRNK010000029.1:0-6058 GCA_045648145.1 Acutalibacteraceae bacterium
TGGGTATTTGTTCCTGTTTCTATATCGGAAAAAATGATGGTGCTTTTATCCTTAATGGTGTGGTAAAAGCAGGTTTTGGAGTCTTTGTCATTTTTTTGAATAACAGCCGTATCGTCTTCGTTAAAGGTAAAAAAGCCTTCAGAACTAACGTTTCTCGTATAATCAATATACTCTTCATTGTCGGTTGAGTAAAATTTGATTTGCCATTTCCCGAAAATAGCGGTGTCGTTACCGTTTTCGTCACTTGTTGTTTGTTCGGCTTGGGATGAACTTATGCTTTGATTGTATACCGTATCTGCCTTTTTTTGACTGCAACTGCACATAAAGACTACTGTCAAAAGGCATAAAACTATTGGTAAAATTCGGTTCATTTTATCACCGCGCTTTCATTTGTTGTCAAAAGAAATCACTTGATTTTACCACATTGTTCCAATTATGTCAACCGTACTAAAGTTCATAACAACTATTGACTCATAAACCTTTGCGGTGGTATAATAACATGAAATGTTATGTTTTGTAAATTTAAAGGAGGTGCTTTATGAATAACGGTACTATTGCTGCTGTTGCAACACCGGCTGGTGAGGGCTCTATCGGTGTCATCAGAATATCGGGTGAAAAGGCGGTAGAGATTGCTGATGCTTGCTTTGCTTCGACAAGTGGCAGGAAGATTTCTTCACTCGGCGGATATTCTGCTTTGTTCGGTAACATTGTCGATAACGGCAATGTTATAGATGAGGCGGTTGCCCTTTATTTTAAAGCACCTAAAAGCTACACCGGTGAAGACGTTGTTGAAATTTCGGTGCATGGCGGTCAGTACGTGGTCTTAAAGATATTAAGGCTTATACTTGACAACGGAGCGCGACCTGCCGAGCGTGGTGAGTTTACACGACGCGCTTTTCAAAATGGTAAAATGGACCTTTCTCAAGCCGAGGCGGTTATGGACATAATTTCAGCCGACGGCGAGCAGGCGTTAAGGGCTTCGATTGAGGCACACGGTGGCGCAGTTTCAAAAAGATGTAATGAAATTAAAGAAAAGCTGACCTTTGCGGCGGCCTGTGTCGCAGCATTTTCAGATTATCCCGATGAGGAGCCGGAATTCAGCGGTATTGACAGATTAGAGTCTATGCTTGATTCGGCGGCTGACGAGTTGAGTGCCTTGATAGAAAACTATGATGTCGGTAAAAGAATAAGGCACGGTATTAATACTGTTATAGTTGGCTCACCTAACGTTGGCAAGTCAACCTTAATGAATTTGCTTTCGGGCTATGACCGTTCAATTGTAACCTCTGTTGCAGGAACGACGAGGGATATTGTTGAGGAAACGGTCAATTTGGATGGTATTATTTTAAGGCTTAGCGATACGGCAGGCTTACGTGATACTACCGATACGGTCGAAAAAATCGGTGTTGAGAAAACACATGAAAAAATCAAGTCTGCGGACCTTATTATTATGGTGGTCGACAGCTCTTGCGGTTTGACCGATGACGATTTAAGTCTTTTGGAGAGCATTAAAGAACGCAACGTGGTTGTTGTTTTTAATAAATCTGATATAAAAGAGCCTGACTTTAAAAGGGTAGATAATTTGGGGCTTGCAGTCGTTGCAATGTCGGCAAAAAACGGACAAGGCTATGATGGGTTTGCAAACGCGGTCAAAATGGTTACAAAAACCGCAAATGTAACGGGTAGCTCGGCGGTATATCTTAATGAGCGTCAGCGTAGCTGTGCGGTGCAGGCGTTAAACTGTGTAAATGAGGCAAGAAGCACTCTTCAGGCAGGCTTTACAATAGATGCGGTAGGTGTTTGCCTTGATGATGCGCTTTCGGCTTTGATGGAGCTTACGGGTGAACGTGTTACGGTCGAGGTTGCAAATAAAGTTTTTGAACATTTTTGTGTAGGAAAATAAGGTAAGTTTAATGGGCTATTTTGCAGGAAATTTTGATGTTGCGGTTATAGGTGCAGGACACGCCGGTATTGAGGCTGCTCTTGCTGCCGCACGTATGGATTGTAAAACGGTGATTTTTACAATTAATATGGATTCGGTTGGCAATATGCCGTGCAATCCTTCGATTGGCGGTACTGCTAAAGGGCATCTTGTGCGTGAAATTGATGCATTAGGTGGAGAAATGGGCAAGGCTGCCGATAAAACCACCATGCAAAACCGTATGCTCAATAGAGGCAAGGGACCTGCTGTTCACAGTCTTCGTGCGCAGATTGACCGCAGGGCATACTGTGCTTATATGAAGCATGCTTTAGAGTTGCAAGAGGGTCTGCAGTTGAAGCAGGCTGAAATTATTGACCTTTATTTTGAAAACGATGCTTGGCATCTGATTACAAATTTAGGCGCCGAATATATTTCCAAGACGGTTATAATCGCAACGGGCACGTATTTAAAGGGCAAGATATACGTTGGTGAGGTTAATTTTGAAAGCGGACCTGACGGTATGTTTCCGGCTAACAGGCTGAACGATGCGTTGGAAAAATTAGGACTTCCTTTGCGTAGGTTTAAAACGGGAACACCTGCAAGGGTGCTGCGTTCGAGCATTGATTTTTCACGTCTTGAGGTTCAGCCCGGAGATGAAGAGGTTACTCCGTTCAGTTATTCGACCGATGCTAAAACCATTGATAACAGTGCGGTTTGTCATATTTCATATACAAACGACCGTACAAAAGAGGTAATTTTAAGAAATCTTCACCGTTCGCCACTTTATGCAGGTGTTATCGAGGGTGTTGGGCCAAGATATTGCCCCAGTCTTGAGGATAAGATAGTACGTTTTGCTGACAAACAGCGTCACCAGTTGTTTATAGAGCCTTGCGGTAACGACACCGAGGAAATGTATCTTCAGGGTATGTCGTCTTCTTTACCTGAAGAGGTACAGATAGAGTTTTACAGAACTATTGAAGGGCTCGAAAACGTTGAGGTTATGCGTAACGCTTATGCTATTGAATATTCGTGCGTTGACCCACTTGCACTGAAAACAACGTTGGAGCTAAAAGGCTTGGATGGACTTTACGGAGCGGGACAGTTTAATGGCTCCTCGGGATATGAGGAGGCGGCGGCACAAGGCCTTGTTGCGGGTATTAATGCGGCTTTAAAATGCAAAGGCAAAGAGCCGCTTGTGTTATCAAGGTCAAGCTCGTACATAGGTACGCTTATTGACGATTTGTGCACAAAGGGATGCTCTGACCCTTATAGAATGATGACTTCTCGTTCGGAATATCGGTTGCTTTTAAGGCAGGATAATGCCGATGAACGACTTATGCCGACGGGATTTGAAATAGGTCTTGTAAGTCAAGAGGATTATGATGCGTATTTAAAGAGAAAAGAGCTTAAAGAAGCAGAAATATACCGTCTTGAAAACACCTATCTTGCTCCGAGTGATGCCTTGGGTGATATGCTTGTCAATAAAGGTACAGTTCCTTTGAAAACGGGCGCAAAAATTGCAGACCTTTTGCGACGTCCACAGATTGATTATGACTGTTTAGTCTCTTTCGATAAAGAGCGCCCCAATTTACCTAAAAGCGTTATCGAAAAGGTTGAAATAGAAATTAAATACGAGGGCTATATTGAGCGACAGGTTTCGCAGGTTAAGGAAATTGAAAGGCTTGAAAACCGAAAACTGCCGAGCGATATTGATTATGATGCGATAGGTGGACTGAGGCTTGAGGCGGTAGAAAAATTAAAAAAGATTATGCCGCAAAATATAGGACAGGCTTCACGTATATCGGGCGTTAGCCCCGCAGATATTTCGGTATTGCTTATATATCTTGATAAAAAGGAGCGATAAGAATGAAAATCGCTGTTATAACTGGTGCTTCCAGCGGAATGGGTAAGGAGTTTGCGGTAAGATTAGACCGCGAAGAAAAATTTGATGAAATATGGGTTATTGCCCGTCGTAAAGAGCGACTTGAAGAATTGCGTGAACATATTAGCGCACCTATAAGAGCTATTTCGCTTGACCTTACTCAAAAAGAGTCTATTGATTTATACGCTCAGCTTTTAGAGCAACATAAGCCAGAGGTTGCAGTTATGGTTAATGCAAGTGGCTACGGTAAATTCGCGGCGTTTGCAGATTTGTCGTTGGATGAGCAGTTAGGAATGATTGACCTTAATGCAAAGTCATTAGTAGCCATGACCTACGTAACTTTACCCTATTTAACAAAGGGCTCGAGGGTTTATCAAATAGACTCGTTGTCTGCTTTTCAACCCGTTCCTTATATTGCGGTTTATGGTGCAACAAAATCGTTTGTTTTAAGCTTTACAAGGGCCATAAATATGGAATTGCGCGGCAGAGGAATAAAGTTTATGGCTGTGTGTCCGGGTTGGGTTAAAACCGAGTTTTTTGACCGTGCCGTTGTGGACAACAGCGTAATCACATATTATAATCAGTTCTTCACCTCAGAGCAGGTGGTAACGAGAGCTTTAAGAGATATGAAAAAAGGCAAGGATGTTTCGGTTTGTGGATTTAAGATAAGAGCACAGGTATTATTAACAAAGCTTTTACCACATAAGTTAGTTATGAAAATTTGGTTAAAACAGCAGGGCAAGTGATTTTGGGGGTCATTTTATGTTGAACAGAGAATATAACAAAAGTGTTTCGAGAAAAGTTGCTGCAGACGGTATGGTCTTACTCAAAAACGATAATAATGTTTTGCCCTTTAAAAAGGGCGAAAAGGTGGCACTTTTTGGCAGAGCCTCGTATTTTTGCTTTAAAAGTGGCGCAGGCTCGGGCGACGTTTTAGGGGTTGAAACCGTTCACCCTTTTGAAGCGCTTAAACAAGAAGACATTATTATAAACGAGCAGATTGCGAAGCTTTACTGCGACTATAATGATGAGAAATTTGAAAGCGAGTTAAAGTATTTTAACCGTCTTAATAGACAATGGAAAAACTTTTTAGAAGAAGCTCCGATATCTAAAGAAGTGATAGAGCAAAGTGCTAAAGTTTCGGATATTGCCGTGATTTCTATTGCAAGAAGTGCTGGTGAGTGGTTCGATTTTGCTGCGGAAAAAGGCTCTTTTTATCTTACCGATTTAGAGTGTGAGCTTATAGAAAACGTTACGGCTTATTTTAAGAAAACAGTTTTACTGCTTAATACAAACGGTATTATAGATGCAACATTTATTGATAATTATAAAATAGACACAGTTCTTTATACGTCTATGGGCGGTCAATATATGGGCCTTGCTATTGCCGACGTGCTTACAGGCCGTGTTAATCCGTCGGGTAAATTAAGTGATACTTGGGCAAGGCTAGAGGAGTATCCCACGAATGAACATTTGACCGAGCTTACTATTCCTTATACCGAAGGCATTTATGTTGGATACCGTTATTTTGACACCTTTAATCGACCGGTTATTTATCCGTTTGGTTTTGGTCTTTCTTATACCGAGTTTGACATTTCTGATGCTAAATGCAGTGTTGACGGTACGGTTGTAACGGTTAAGGCTAACGTTAAAAATATAGGCACGGTTACGGGCAAAGAGGTTGTACAGGTTTATATTAGTGAGCCACAAGGGAAATTGCCAAAGGCTATAAAACAACTTGCAGGTTTTTGCAAAACGGCTGATATTGAACCTAACGGCCAAGTAGCAGTTGAAATTAAGTTTGATTTGAAAGATTTTGCTGCTTACGATGAAGAAACAGCTGAATTTATTTTGGAAAAGGGTTGTTATTTTGTTCGCATTGGTAACAGCTCAAGAAACACGCATATAATTGCAAAAATCAATCTTTCAAAGACCGTTACTTGCGTAAGAACTACCAACCGTTGTGTTTTAAAGCAGGAGCTTAAATTAATTTCACCTGATGGCATAGCTCCATATACATATTCGTCAGAGGACAATGAAAAGCAGACTTGTCCCGAACTGGTTGTTAACGCAGAATGCATACAAACGGTGGTTATAAATCCTGCTGAGCAGATCGAGGTTTTAGAGCTTAAGCCTAACGGTCGAGAGATTTCCTTTAAGGATGTTGCAAACGGCAAGGCAACAATGGAAGAATTTGTTGCAAATTTGAGCAATATTGAGCTTGCCGATATACTTAATGGTGTGACAAGTAGCAC
>JAZRNK010000030.1:0-3311 GCA_045648145.1 Acutalibacteraceae bacterium
AAATATGTATTTCAACGTATTTATATATAAAACCTTTAACGCCTCTGCGGCAGACATTTCGGCAATGGTGGCGGCATCGGCTGTTACGGCCACCTTAACAACCGTTTTTATGGGCGCCTTGTCGGATAAAATAGGCAAACGCAAATTGTTTATTTGTGGTGGTTATATTCTGTGGGGAATATCCATATTCAGCTTTGTGTTTCTGAAAACCGAGCTTATAAGTAAGGCTTTTTCATTGACTACCTCTGCGGCGGCTGTCGGTGTCTCCTTGGCAATTATACTCGACTGTGTTATGACATTTTTTGGCTCTACGGCCAACGACGCAGCCTTTAATGCGTGGTTGACCGACTCTACAACCTCGAAAAACAGAGGTATTGCCGAGGGTATTAACGCTATGATGCCACTTGTGTCAATTTTGGTTGTTTTTGGTGGCTTTATGTTCTTTGATTTAGATAAGCCTGCCTCTTGGACGGTTATTTTCTCTATAATTGGAGCACTTACCTTGGTGGTTGGTGTGTTAGGCATATTTATAATTAAAGAGCCCGAAATTAAACCGACCGACACCCCATATTTGAGCGGAATTGTATATGGCTTTAAGCCTAAAACTATAAAGCAAAACCCTAAATTATACGTTTCGTTAATTGCATTTATAATTTTTAATATCGCTATTCAAATTTTTATGCCCTACCTCATAATTTACTATGAAGTAACCCTTAAAATGACCAATTACGTGCTAATTATGGCACCTGCCATTATAATAGCTTCGGTTATAACGGCTTTTTGGGGCAAGTTTTATGATAAAAAAGGTTTTACGGTAAGCGGACTTCTGGCGCTTGCAATACTGTGTGTCGGCTTTGTGCTGCTATACTTGACAAAATCGGTAGTGCCTGTGTTTATCGGCTCGTTATTTATGATGAGCGGCTACCTTGCGGGAATGGCGGTTTTCGGCGCTATGATTAGAGACAACACCCCTATTGGAAAGTCAGGAAGACTACAGGGTGTTAGAATTTTCTCACAGGTGCTTATTCCCGGTGTCGTAGGTCCGTTTATTGGAAAAAGTGTGCTCAACTCTGCCGAGCAGATAATTGGCAACGACGGAACGGCATCCTTTGTGCCTAATCGCAATATTTTCCTTGCTGCACTCATGGCGGCGCTTTTGGTTTTTCCGTTTTTTGCACTTATAAAAAGATTTATAAAGCCAAGATTATGCGATTTAAAAACCGATTTTGAAAATGACCTTAACACGACCGACATACCCTTTTCCGATTACCCGCGTCCGCAAATGAAAAGGGATTCGTATCTTTGTTTAAACGGCACCTGGAATTTTAAGATTGAAAGCAAGGGCAAGGAAAAATATAACGATAATATAATTGTTCCATTTGTTCCCGAGAGCAGAATTTCGGGTGTTAATATTGAGATTGGCAAGAAAGATACGCTTTTATATGAACGCACCTTTGTTTTGGAAAAAGAATTCATAAAGGATAAAATATTGCTTCATATTGACGCTTGTGACCAAAGAGCCGAAGCTTACATAAATGATGTATTTGTCGGTGAAAATGTTGGAGGTTATCTGCCTTTTGAAGTTGACATAACTCAACAAGCAATGACAGGACAAAACAAAATTAAGGTTGTGGCACATGACCCCTTGGATATTAATTTACCGTATGGAAAACAGACGGCAAAGCGCGGAGGGATGTGGTACACGAAGGTAAGTGGAATATGGCAGACGGTTTGGATTGAAAGCGTTTGCGAAAATTACATTAAGAGCATTAAGCTAACACCTGACCTTACAGGTGTTGATATAGAGATTGAGGGCGGAAATGACCTTAAAAAATTGACAATTTTTGACAAAAATTGCGAATTTTTAGGAAATAAGTATCGTTTAGAACTTGAAAATCCTATCCTATGGACGCCCGAAAAGCCACATCTTTATGAATTTACTTTATCTTCGGGAGAGGATAGCGTAACCTCTTATTTTGGTTTAAGAACTTTTGGTGTAGAGAATGTTAACGGCAAGGCTTTGATTTGTCTTAACGGCAAGCCTTATTTTTGCCATGGACTTTTAGACCAAGGTTATTTTAGTGACGGAATTTTTTTGCCGTCATCACCGCGAGGCTTTGAGAATGACATTTTGAAAATGAAGGATTGTGGCTTTAATATGCTGAGAAAGCATATTAAAAAAGAGCCCGACCTTTTCTATTATTATTGTGATAAATATGGAATGTTGGTTTTTCAAGACATGATAAACAGCGGCAAATATTCGTTTTTAATTGACACTGCACTACCGACTGTATTTTTGAAAAAGGGGATTTCTCATAGCGCTAACAGTAAAAGAAAAGCAGAATTTGAAAAAAACTCGGTTGGTATAATAAACGAGTTGTATAATCACCCAAGTGTTGTTTATTACACAATTTTTAACGAGGGTTGGGGACAGTTTAGTCCTAAAAAATATTATAAAATGTTCAAAGAGCTTGACCCAACACGCATTTATGATACTACATCGGGTTGGTTTAAAGTAGATGCCACCGACGTTGAAAGTGACCACGTATATTTTAAACCGGTAAAACTTAAATCGGTTGCAGGAAGGCCGATGGTTTTATCTGAGTTTGGCGGATATTCGTGTAAAATTGAGGGTCACAGTTTTAACCTAGACAACACCTACGGTTACCGTTTCTTTAAAGAGCAAGAAAAGTTCCAAGAGGCACTTATTGAGCTTTACAGCAACCAGATTATACCCGCTATAAAGGACGGCTTGTGTGCGACGGTGTTAACTCAGGTTAGTGACGTTGAGGATGAAACCAATGGACTTTTGACCTATGACCGCGAGGTTTTAAAGGTTGATGCCGAATTGTTAAGGCAGACGGCTCAACAGATTTTTTCTGAGTTCGAGTCGGCTTATTGTGAATGATATAAAAAGATATTGTAAATTTTCTTTGTGTAGTATAAAATAGCAATAGTTAATAATTTTCTTGGCCACTTGTGGCGGAAACGGAGAAAAAATGGCAATCCCTCAGGACAGAATAAGAAACTTTTGTATTATAGCTCATATTGACCACGGAAAGTCGACACTTGCCGACCGTCTTTTAGAGCATACGCAGACGGTATCACAGCGTGAGATGGAGGACCAGCTTCTTGATAGTATGGACCTTGAAAGAGAGCGCGGAATAACTATTAAGGCTCATGCCGTAACCCTTTATTATACGGCGAAAGACGGACTTGAGTATGAATTAAACTTAATAGACACCCCCGGCCACGTGGACTTTAATTATGAGGTTTCGCGTTCACTTGCTGCGTGTGAGGGCGCAATACTT
>JAZRNK010000031.1:0-1676 GCA_045648145.1 Acutalibacteraceae bacterium
GCCTCCAGCTTTTCGAATGAAATTATATAGTCGGCCTCGCCCTCGGTAATAATGGGGGAGTAAACCTTTTCGCCGAAGCGGATATAGGTTACAACCGAGCCACCGCGTTGGCTCATACCGTGAACCTCGCTGACCTTAACGTCGTAGCCCTCGTCAACAAGCAGCTTACCCAAAAGCTTTGAGGCAAGCAAGCTTCCCTGACCACCGACACCAACAATCATTATGCTTGTAGTTTTCATTACTCGTTACCTCCTATTGCATCGAACGGGCAGAGCTGTGCACAAACGTCACAACCGACGCAAAGTGTAGCGTCGATAGTGGCCTTGCCGTCCTTCATACTTATTGCAGGGCAACCGAGTCCCATACATTTTTTGCAGGATTTACACTTATCGGGGTTGACCTTTAAGGCGGGCTTTGTTTTGACCGATTTAAGTAGAACACACGGTCTTCTCGAAATGATGACCGACGGCTCTTCGACTGCCAATTCTTCTTTAACTGCCGTTTCGCATTCTTTGAGGTTATAAGGGTCAACCACTCTTACGCGATTGATACCTAAGGCGTGGCAAAGTGCCTCCAAATCAACCTGTGATGCAGGCTCGCCCTTAATATTAAAGCCTGTTGCGGGGTTTTGCTGGTGACCTGTCATACCTGTGATTGAGTTATCGAGAATGATAACGGTTGAATTTGTTGCGTTATAAGCGATATTTACAAGACCTGTCATACCAGAGTGCATAAAGGTTGAGTCGCCGATAACGGCAACACTATTTTTCTCGGATTCGCTTCTTCTTGCTAAGTTGAAGCCGTGAAGTCCCGAAACTGAGGCACCCATACAAAGAGTTGAGTCAAGTGCGCTCAAGGGAGGAACTGCGCCCAAGGTATAACAACCGATATCACCCATGACGGTGATTTTATTTTTAGCAAGTGTGTAGAAAAGGCCTCTGTGAGGGCAGCCTGCACACATCATAGGCGGACGGTTGGGAATTACAGAATCGGCAGAAACTGACTCAGGCAATTCCTTATTAAAGGCTTCGGCTATTGTTCTTTGTGAAAATTCGCCAAGCAGTGAGAATACTTCTTTACCGATAACCTCGATGCCCATTGCTTTAACGTGGGTTTCGATTACGGGGTCAAGCTCCTCAATGACGTAAAGCTTTTTACATTTCTTTGCAAAATCGGCAATAAGCTTGTTGGGCAACGGATTGGGCATACCTATTTTTAAAATATTAACACTGTCACCCAAAGCCTCTTTAACATAAAGGTAAGAACAACCCGAGGTAATGATACCAATATCAGAGCCGTTGTCTTCCACCTTATTATAAATACAGTCGTCGGCAAATTCAGCTATTGCTTTGGTGCGCTCCTCTACTATGGGGTGACGCAGCTTTGCATTGCCGGGCATCATGATATATTTTTGAGGATTTTTTGCATATTCTTTAATGGTTTTTTCTACGTGCTCACCAAATTCTACGATAGATTGGCTATGCGCAATTCGTGTGCACATACGAAGCAAAACAGGTGTATCGAACTTTTCGGAAAGCACAAAAGCAGTTTTAGCAAAGGTGTATGCCTCCTGCGAATCGGCAGGCTCTAACATAGGGATTTTTGAAGCGATAGCGTAATGGCGTGAGTCCTGCTCGTTTTGTGAGGAGTGCATAGCAGGGTCGTCGGCAACGATT
>JAZRNK010000032.1:0-33039 GCA_045648145.1 Acutalibacteraceae bacterium
ACTGTTATTAATGCTGAGCAGTGTGAGGCTGCGTTAAAGGCAGGCGCACAGTTTATTGTATCGCCCGGTCTTTCGGTTGCAGTTGCTAAAATTTGTATTGAACGAAATATTCCTTATTATCCCGGTTGTGTTACTCCTACCGAGATTATGCAGGCTTTAGAGCTTGGTATTACCACCGTTAAGTTTTTCCCTGCTAACGTTTACGGTGGACTTAAGGCTTTAAAGGCTTTGTCGGCACCGTTTCCGCAGGTTAAGTTCATTCCCACAGGTGGTGTGGACAGAAGCAACATTGACGAGTTTTTGGCCTTTGATAAAATCGAGGCTATTGGCGGAAGCTTTTTTGTAAAAGAAGCACTTGAAAAAATGGAGGGCAAATAAAATGGCAAAGGTAGTTACTTTCGGTGAATTGATGTTAAGACTTGCACCCAACGGTTATTACAGATTTTTTCAGAATGACCAGATGCAAGCAACCTTTGGCGGCGGTGAGGCAAACGTTGCAGTTAGCCTTGCAAACTATGGCTTAGACAGTGTTTACGTAACAAAGTTACCCAAGCACGCTATTGGTCAAGCAGCGGTTGATTCGTTGCGTTATTTTGGTGTTGACACCTCTAAAATTGTAAGAGGTGGCGAAAGAGTAGGTATTTATTACTTAGAGAAAGGTGCTTCTCAGAGAGGCTCAGTATGTATTTATGACCGCAAATATTCGGCAATTCAGCAGGCAACCACAGCAGATTTTGACTGGGATAGTATTTTCGAGGGTGCCGAGTGGTTCCACTTTACCGGTATTACCCCTGCATTAGGTCAGAATGTTGTTGAGATTTGCAAAGAGGCTTGTATTGCCGCTAAAAAACGTGGTGTGCAGATTTCCTGCGACTTGAACTATACAGGTAAGCTTTGGACAAGAGAAGAAGCTAATAAGGCTATGACCGAGCTTTGTCAATACGTTGACGTTTGTATCTCTAACGAAGAGGATGCAAAGGACGTTTTCGGCATTGAGGCTGAGGGTACCGACATTTACGGTGGAAAGCTTAACCACGAGGGCTACAAGAGTGTTGCCAAGCAGTTGGCTGACAAATTCGGCTTCAGCAAGGTTGCCATTACACTCAGAACCTCAATTTCTGCCAGTGATAATGATTGGGCAGGTATGCTCTACGATGGTGAGGATTATTACTTCTCCAAGTCGTACCATTTGCACATTGTTGACCGTGTTGGCGGTGGCGACTCATTCGGCGGTGGACTTATTTATTCGCTTGTTACCGGTAAGTCATCTAAGGATGCTATTGAGTTTGCAGTTGCCGCTTCGGCACTTAAACATTCGGTTGAGGGTGACTATAACCGAGTAAGTGTTGCCGAGGTTGAAAAGCTTGCAGGCGGCGATGGCTCGGGTAGAGTTCAGCGATAAACTTAATTAAACAAAAAAACACCCGTTGTAAGACAACGGGTGTTTTTATATATTTATTTTTGCTGTAGTTTGTTCATACGTTCTATTCCGTTAAGGCGTTTTAACTCGTGCTCATCAACACCGACACCGCTTGTAATAAGCAGGAAAATCATTCCTGTTTGTACCCAGACGATAGTCGTATCGATTATACCGTGGGATGCAATCGCAACGCTTACAGCCACAATAAAGGTGGTTATAACGTATGAGTGGTTATGCTTTTTCAAGCCGTCGTGGCAGGTAAGTAATGTTTGCAAATACTGAACAATATATCCGCCAACGAGCAAGGTTCCTACAATTCCGTGTGATAACATACAGTCTAAAAGCAGGTTATGTGCAAGAGCAGCTTTGTAGACGTCCTGCGTTTGAGAATGCAGATTATATAAATGCTTATAACTGAAAAAGCCTCTGCCGAAAATGGGCGCGTCTTTTAAATTTTCCAAAGAAAACTGCCAGATTTTTACTCGGTTATCCATGGTCGCCGAAAGCTCATTAAGACGGGGGATGAGTTGAGGAACCAATATGATTATGGCAAGCAGGGCGAAGAACACACCAAGAAAAATTGAAAGCAGACGGTATTCGTGGTTTAAAAGGAGTAATGTTAAAATTCCGATAAACAACACAAACCATAAAATCATACTATTTGTAAGATACAGTCCGACTGCATTAAATACCGCTACAATATAGTATACGGCGGTGTACTTAGAGCGTATAACGGCTTTGTATGCGCATATAAGTATAACTAAAACCAAGGCAGTGCCTAAAAAGTTAGGGTTAACAAACAAAGCTTTACAACGATAATTCGGGATATCGCGGTAAACAAATTCTTCTACAATGGCACCGACGGTAGAAAGAGAACCGCCTATACATAAAATGTCAAGCAGATGCTCGAAAAAGCGTTTGGTGGCAACACTTCGGGCGACAAACGAAACTACCATCATCATGGCAAAAACAACGGTTCTTAGCAGTCCGACATAGTTTTTGTTGCACAGCGCCACTATTGCAGTGATAACGGTGAAGACGAGAAGCGTAAAAGCACCCTTGTGAATAAAAATTCTGTCACGGGTGTCGGGAAAGACACAAAATATCGCGCCGATGCAGATAATGATGCCGGACGCCACTTTGTAAGGTAGAAACACAACAAGAGCAGAAACCATAATCAATATATGCACTATTGTGTTCATAGTGTTGTTTTTGATATTAGAATTGTTATTTGTAAGATCGTTTTTTCTAAAAAACTGCTGATACAAATTCAATATTTTCATGGCCTTTTAACCTTTGATATTATTATTGAAATTAAAGAGAATAATAATTGGAAGGTGACGAAGGTGATCGAGGTTATCAATGACAGCTTACCTGCTACTGCAAGGTAGATAAGCAGTACGTTTCCAAGCACAGCCGCAATAATGAACAAAGCGGTTAATATAGCGTAAATATTGCTAAGACCTATTGCGGTTGAAACGCTTGCAAAAAAGCCGCAGATGTTATCTCCGTAGCAGGATGGGGCATTAACACTGTCACTTGGCTTTGTTACGTTTTCGTAAGCCACTCTGCCGTTGTGCTTCATGACCTTAAGTGCGTCGTTGGGCAAGCCGAAATAGTCGCACAGCATCATATCTGTGGCGTTGGGGTCCTGCGGATTGACAACAATGTTCATTCCCGTGCGGCAAAGTCTTTGCAATTCAGAAGCTACGTTTTCGTCGATTTCGTATTTTACAACAAACAACAGACATAAGGTGCCGTTGCAGGCGACATAAACAGGGAAGTAGCCTGCTTTGAGTGTTTTTTGGTCAACCGACAAGGGCGGAACGTCGATGTTATGTCCTTGCATAAGATTGCGGTTACCGATAAGCACGGTTTTTTCGCCAAACCAACCCGAAATACCCATTTTATCTTCATACTGAACACCGTCAGGCTTGGGCATATCCTTTTCGGGAATATTGCCGATAATATCACAGAAGATAGGTGCTAAGGGGCTGTTTGCTTCGGTGGCAATAGCCGCAGCATCAATAAGCGATGAGCCGAGGTCGATATTGCCGAGAGGCTTCATATTATAAAGTTTGACCGAGCCTTCGGGGAAAAGGTCAGATGTGTTTATGGCAACAACGTTAGAAAGGTTAAGCTCATAAGCACCCTTGTAGCCTGCAAGCATAGCGCCGTATCGCTGTAATCTCTTTACAGAGAAATACATAGGTAACTCACAGGTGAATGCGGCGCAGGCAGGATAGCAGCAGCATAAAGAAAGCACGGCAACGCTAAAGCCTGTCATAAAATCGCTTAAAAGACCTGTAACAAGTCCGATTATCATAGCAATAGCAATCGAGAAGAAGAAAAGTGTTTTGGCTTTAAGGTCGAAGGGGCTTAAGTAATTGGAGTTTTTCAAATATCCGGTAATGTTTGTGGTGGGCTTTCTGCAAAGCACTAATGCATCGCCGTCGATTATGCCGGAAGAAATTGTTTTGGCGTTAGTACCGTCAACCGAAACGATTGATGGCTTGACCTCGGAATTGGTAATTCTCTCAAGTCCGCGAAGGATACGGCTGGTTTTAGCGCGCTCGGCAATGCAGTTCGCAGTAAGCAAGAGTGTTGCTGCGGTAGTGCAGACCGAGAAAGCGCCGTTGAAAACGAATGCGCAAAGAATGCTCTGAACAAGCGTAATAGTAGCTGTTAAAGCTACGCATGAATTAAAGCCGGGTTTAAGCTTTAATAGGTTTTTGAAATCTCTGAAAATAGTGTAATTAACCGCAACGGTTAAAGCAAAGAGAATTAATGAGAATATCGAGCAAGCTTTGGTACCGAAAGCCGTTCCTAATGGTGTTGCGAGAGCAACCATAACAACCGAAGCAACAGCTGAAGCCGCAACGGCGGCATTTTGACGGGTTTTTTCCTGCATCAATTCAGTGAGAAGCTTTGCACCGTCGTTTAAATCCTTATAATCCTCTATGTCGGCAAGATTTTCGTCCTCGGCTTCATAGTATGGTGTTTCGTCACCGTAGTAATCGTCGTTAGATTCATCTAAATCTTCGTCGTCAAATTCAAAATCGATATCATTAAATGATTTTTCGGCTTTTTGTGAGATTATCGAGTCAAGCTCGCCGAAAAGCATGGTTTTTTCGGTTTCCTCTTTAGATGCCAGAATAGCTGCAGCAGCCTTTTTGGTTTCAATAATTTCGCCAATCTCGATGGTAGCGTCACCGTCGGTGGTGAGACCTTTAACCTCGCCGTTAACTATTTTGCCGTAGACCTTTACATCTTCTTCGGGCTCGGCTGCTTTTGAGGTGGTGCTCATAATATGTGTATCGCTATCGGTGGGGATAATTTCAACCTCAAGCTTTTTGCTTTCGATTTTTTCTTTCTTTTCGGGTACGTCTTCAACAAGCTTAACGTCTTCGACATGAGGTTCTTCCTGCACCGTAGGTATTTCTTCGACAATCGGTGTGGCAGAGCCGACGTTGAGTATGCTTTCAGCCAAAACTGATGAAGGTGTTTTTGTTGTGGGCTTTTCGGCGGTATCATCCGTCATACCGACTGCAAGCTTACAGCGTGACAAAAATTCATTATCAACGGGCTTTTGGTATGTAACCTTAGGAGCAGGTGCTTCTGTCTTGGGCTCAGAAACTATAGATTCTACAACAGTGGCTTCAACCGTTTTTACAGGCGCTGCCTCTTCCTTTTTAACGGTTGCCCAAGAGGGAACATAGTCATCCTCAATAGGCTTGGCAGTTTCCTGCTGCTGTTGTTTTAAACGCTCATAGACTGAGCTTTGAGGAGTGCTGTGCATAGGGATGCTTTCGGTACTACTATTTGACTGAGAAACCTCGTTTGCAGTAAGCGCATGGGGTGCGTGTGTCGTAGCCTTTCTTAAATTCCAGCTTTTTATACCGCCCTCTTCAGGCATAAGAAAATCATCATCCGAAAAAAGGTTATGATTATGGCCATCGTCATAAGGATAATCTTTTTCTTTTTTTCTGTTAAAAATTCCCACACCAATCAACCTCTTTTCTTAATTTTTCGCCTTAATATTGGCACGTTGTCTTGCCACTTCATACATTAACACACCGGCCGCAACCGAAGCATTAAGTGAGTTTATCTCTCCGCGCATAGGCATTGATACTACCTGGTCGCAGTTTTGTTTTACAAGTCGGCTTATGCCTCGACCTTCAGAGCCGATGACAATGGCGGTAGCTCCCGAATAATCGGTTTCACACCAGTTTTCACCATCCATGTCGGCGGCATATATCCAAAGGCCTTGCTTTTTAAGTTCTTCGATAGTAGCAGTAATGTTTGTGACCCTTGCTACGCGCATATACTCAAGCGCTCCGGCGGCCGATTTTGCTACAACCGTATTAAGTGATGCGCTACGCCTTTTCGGAATAATTATTCCGTGTACGGCACAAGCCTCGGCAGTACGTATAATCGCACCCAAATTATGAGGGTCCTCAATTTCATCGCAGATAATTATAAACGGAGCCTCGTTTTTTTGCTTTGCAAACTCTAAAATATCGTCAACCTCGCAATATTTGTGAGCGGCAACGATTAAAGCAATGCCTTGGTGAACAGCGCCGCCGCTTAAAGCATCGAGCTTGGCAGGCGCAACCTCTTTAATGAGAATACCGCGCTCGCGACACTTGGCAATAATTGCTTTGGTAGAGCCTGTGTCTGCTCCGTGTGCTATAAGAAGCTTGTCAATCTCGCGGCCGGAACGTAACGCCTCGCTGACGGGGTTTCTTCCCACGATAACGTTGTCGTCACGATTACGGTCGGCTTCTTCCAATTTAGTTGTATTAAAATCGCTATCTGTCATTTCAATTATCCTTTAGTGTATTTTTCACCCGTCATTTGCTCGAATGAGGTTTTTACCGCTTCCTCGCTCATGTCACAGCCAAAACGGTAAATGGGGACGGTTTTCACAAACAAATCTAAAAGTTCAATTAAACGGTCGTTGTGCTGTGGGTTAATTGAAAGTAAGGTTTGCTGTAAAATCGAGTGAACAACGTCGCGGGTTTCGGCAGGTTCAATTTTATTTTCCTTGCCTCTGTATAAAAATGCCATGGCGCCGATAGGAGCGCTGATGTCAAGATTCAGGTCGGTTTTGCCGCTCCAAGGGGTGCCCATACAGTAAAACTTGCCGTCTATAAACCGTACGGCAGGCTTGTCATCGTTAATAACCGAGACCTTATCACCTAAATATTTTTGCCAAAGACCGACGTGGGTAGATTTGCCGGTTCCGCTATTAGCCGAGAATAAATATGCTTTGTTGTTAAAACAAAGTGATGAAGAATGAATTAAAAACCCGTTAAAATCAAGCAAAGCGTCATAAAAAAGCAGGCTTGTACACATATATTCACATTCACCGATGTTTAATTCGGGATGTAGGTTTTTAAAGCGTTCCATCCAAGCATCTGAAACTTCTATACAAATATCAGGATCACCTTCAAAGTCACGAAGGTATTTTTCGCTACGCGAACGTAGTAAATCGTGCTTTACGCTCATTTTGACCTTAAGGCCTGTTATTACATATTTGTCAGTACCCATCGTGACCTCCCGCTTATTGTATACAATATCTCAATATACACCTATATATATAATAAAACTTTATAGAGTAAAAGTCAAAGGTAATTTGCGAATTTACGCATTTTAATATTAATTGATATAAATTCAATAAAACCAGTCAAAAATATCTAAAAGAAAGGACGGTTTTTATGATTACACAAATCAAAGGCTATGAGTTACTTGATTCTCGCGGCAATCCCACTGTTGCGGCAGAGGTGACCCTGCAAAACGGGTGCAGAGCTATTGCTATTGCGCCGTCAGGCGCGTCTACGGGCAAGTTTGAGGCACACGAGCTGCGTGATGGCGGCGACCGATATAGCGGCAAGGGTGTAAGCAAAGCGGTAGATAATATCAATAAGATAATCGCTCCTGCCGTTTGTTCTCTGGGCACGTTAAATCAAAAAGCTATTGATAAAGAGATGTTGCGTCTTGACGGAACCGAAAACAAGAGTAAATTAGGTGCTAACGCAGTTCTTGCCGTATCGCTTGCGGTCGCAAGGGCGGCGGCAAGGTATTACAGAGTGCCGCTTTATCGGTATTTGGGCGGTATAAGCTCACTGAAAATGCCGACGCCTATGATGAACATTTTGAATGGCGGCGCACACGCAACAAACAGTGTTGACATACAGGAGTTTATGGTTGTGCCTTGTATAGAGGGTAGCTTTTCCGAAAAATTGAGAGCAGGGGTTGAGATTTACCATTCTTTAAAGGCGGTTTTAAAGGCGTCGGGTAAATCAACAGGCGTTGGTGACGAGGGTGGTTTTGCACCCGATTTTAATGATGAGCGAGAGGTAATTGAATGTATTATAAAGGCTATAGAAAAAGCGGGATATTCGACTAATAACATTAAAATTGCCTTAGACGTAGCGTCGAGCGAATGGTATACTAACGGGCAGTATTGTTTGCCGAAAGCAAAAGAAACTCTAACCTCACAGTCACTTACCGACCGAATTGCCGAGCTTATAAAAAATTATCCTATAATTTCGGTTGAGGACGGACTCTCTGAGGTTGATTACTCGGGCTGGAAGAGCATGACCGACCGATTGGGCAAAGACGTTATGTTGGTTGGTGACGATTTGTTTGTAACAAATCCGCAAAGACTGCAAGGTGGAATTGAGCAGGGTATTGCTAATTCAATACTTGTAAAGCTTAATCAGATTGGTACCTTGACCGAAACCTTAAAGGTTATAGCAATGGCAAAGAATTCAGGCTATACACCTATTATTTCGCACCGTTCGGGCGAAACAGAGGACACCTTTATTGCTGATTTATCGGTAGCGGTCGGTGCAGATTATATAAAAACAGGAGCACCCTGCAGAACCGACAGAACGGCAAAATACAACCGACTTTTAAAGATTGAAAATGAGTTGTTTGGATAAAAAAATCCCCTCGAGATTTTTCTCAAGGGGATTTTTAAATTATAACTGTATTTTCTTTGCGTTTAAAAGCTCGATATCCTCGTCGACGTGAGAGACCATTAAAATGGATTTTTTCTTGTCTAAAAACTCACGCTTTAGCATTTTTGCCACTATTCGTTTATTGTCGGCATCGATACCGTTAAAGGCTTCGTCGAGTAGCAGTAAATCACCGCCAAAGGCGACGGCCTTCACTATTGCGACACGGCGCTTCATACCGCCACTAAGCTCGGAAATTGCCTTAGTCTTAGCATCACCGAGACCTATTTCATCAAGCAACTCAAATGCTTTTTCGTGTGCGTTTTTTTCAAGCGACAATGTCAAGTTATGTGAAACATTAAACCACTCTAAAAGTCGGTCCTCTTGAAAAACACATGAGATTTTTTTAGGGGCCAAAATGCTGCCTTTTTGGGCCTTTTCTAAGTTTAAAATCAGTCGCAAAAGTGTGGTTTTGCCACAGCCTGACGGGCCTACAAGGCAGACACATTCACCCGCATTTAGTTCGAGGCTAAAATCTTTTAATATCTCCTTTTCGCTGTATGAAAACGATAAATTGTTAATTTTCAGCATTTTTACCGTCCTTTCCGGCAAAATACCTGTTAACTAAATATTTCAAAAGCGTTTCAAACACAAGGCTTAAAACGACAACTGTTAGAGTCAGTGCATAAACCTCGTCATAGTCGAGGTTACCTTTGGCTTTGTATACGTGAAAACCAAGTGAAACGTTGGGAGTACACAAAACCTCGGCGGCAACTCCCGATTTCCACGCAAAACCTAATGCACCTACGCAAGCAGTAATAAGCTCACGTGTTATAGAGGGTATTTTTACAGCAAAAAGTGTTTTGATTTTGCTGTAATTAAATACTTTTGCCATTTCTAAAAGACGTTTATCGGTGGCTCTAATTCCGTCGTGTGTTGTTTGCCATACCATTGGTACAACCATAAGAAAAGAAATGAATATAGGCAAATTATCAACGTTTATAAACAGGTAAGCAAGTATTATAAACGACACAACGGGAACAGCGCGCATCATTTTAAGAACAGGTGATAGACAATAATTTGCAAGTTTAATGGTACCCGTTAAAACACCGATTAAAAAGCCCGAAGCAATACCCAACAAAAAGCCTGCAAAAATGCGCAAAACGGTAGAAGCGGTAGCCAACCAGTAATCGTGGGTTGTTACTATTTCGCCCCATTTTTTAAATACGGCCAAGGGTGGCGGTAAAAACAACTGCAAATTTTCACCTATTAGCATACTTGCGGCTTGCCAGACCAAAAGCCAAAAGCAAGCTACAAGTATGAGCCGTAGGGTAAGTTTTAAAAACTTATTTTGCGCCATAATAGAAGTCGTCCTGAGGTAGAGCACCTATCGATTCGGCGTTGGCGTTGTAAAGCACCTCAAAATAACCGCTGATAGCAGTTTTCATTTCATTGCCTGTTACAAAGGTAAGATTGCAGTTAGGGATAGCTGCTTTAGCAATGGGGGCTTTAGGTATAATGGCAAATTTTTCGCAAAGTGCGGCGGCGCCGTCAATGTTTTCGAGAGCGTAGTCGATAGAAGCCTTATATTCCTCGAGGAATTTAGCAACCTGCTCGGGATGCTCGTTTACAAATAATTTCTTTGCAATAACACAGCCCATCATAAGCTTGCTGTCGGCAACCTTTTCCCACTCTGTGTTCATACTTAAAACTCTTTTAAGAGTGTCTTTTTTGGTTAAAACAGTGGTAGCAGCCGGTTCCGGAACCATAGCAACCTTAGCGTTACCGCTAACAAGGGCTGCAACCATCTCGTCGTTATCCTTTACAAACTGAATGGTAACGTCGGTGTCGGGGTTTATGCCGTTCTTTTCTAAAACGTAACGCAAGATATATTCGGGGTTAGAGCCTTGACCTGTTGAATAAATAGTTTTACCCTTTAAATCGGCAACCGATTTAATGGTATCACCGTTTTCGATAATCGAAAGAACACCCAAGGTATTTACAGCCAACATTGTTATTTCTGAGTTGGGCTTTGAGGCCAATTTTGCCGCAAGGTTGGTGGGAACTGAGGCAATATTAATCTCGCCCTTCATAAACTTTCCGCTAATTTCGTCGGGGGCAGAGGCTACTGTAAAGGTATAGTTATTTGCTGTTTGCTTGTTGGCTTGTTTTTCCATAAGCTGCGACATACCTACACCTGTAGGTCCCTTAAGACAGGCAACCGTCATATCCATACCGACGTAAGCAGTAGACGAGTTGTTGGGTGTTGAGTTTGTGTTGTCATCCTCATTGCTACTACATGCGGCAAAGCCGAGCACTATTGCTAAGCACAGGACGAGTGATAAAAGTTTTTTGAAGTTTTTCATAACAATTCCTCCGTTTTTCTTAAAACAACAAAGTTGTTTCTATTGCGTTTTATAAGATTTTGTCCTTCCAGAACATCAAGGCTTCTATAAAGACTTGTGCGGCCAATTTTTAACCGTCTTGCAAGCTCAGCCATACCGAAATCTAACTTTATGTTGCCGTTTTCGTCCGCCAAGGCAGATAAAAACTCGTACAGCTTATGCTCAACGTTGTCGGCACTAAAGGTGTCAATGCGAAGGTTAAGGTACCGTATTCGGTCAGACAAAAATGAAATGTAATTGAACCCTATTTGAGGTATTTTGCTTATAAGCTCTTTAAGCACGTCCTCACAGATGTAGTTGACCTCGCAGTCGGTTGTGGCGGTAATACTGCTGAGACCGTCCTGCCATTCGCCGAACATTGAAGCGACACCGAAAACGTCGCCCGCTTTCATATTTCGAATAGTGACCGAGCCACCCTTCGCACTGTTGCGGTGCACCGTTGCCTGACCTGAAATAATAACACCGATACAGCCGGATTTATAAATTTCCTCGCCGCGTTTTATTTTAACGGGCTTACATAAGGTGTTGGCCACAAGGTCATGTTGCTCTTGGCTCAAACCGTTAAAAAGGAAACAATTCATACATTCACCTCTTAAAAAGTGTACCATTTGGAACACCTTTTTACAGATTATACATGATAAAACTGTAAAAATCAATAGCATAATAGCCTAAATTATAATAATTTTATATTAAATATTAGTACGCTCTAATCGTTGACAAACAGCGTATGTAGAGTTATAATATTAAATTGGATTTTGATGTTGTCGCAACAGTCGTTGCGTTAAGAACAGGAGTTTTCAGTATGGAATGGATGTCATTAAATGATTTGAGAGAAAAATATCTTTCATTTTTTGAAAGCAAAGGCCACTTGCGTTTAGGCAGCTTTTCTTTGGTGCCTAATAATGACAAGTCTTTGCTTTTGATAAATTCGGGTATGGCACCGATGAAAAAATATTTTACGGGAGAGATTACCCCGCCTCATACAAGGGTTACCACCTGTCAGAAGTGTATCCGTACACCCGACCTTGAGAGAGTGGGACATACTGCCCGTCACGGCACCTATTTTGAGATGTTGGGTAACTTCTCGTTTGGTGATTATTTTAAAAACGAGGCTATTGAATGGGCTTGGGAGTTTTTGACCAAGGTGCTTGAAATCCCCGAGGAAAAGCTTTGGCCCTCAATTTATGAGAACGACGACGAGGCACATGATATTTGGGCAAAGAAAATCGGTGTGCCTGAGTGCCGCATTGTAAGACTCGGTAAGGCCGACAATTTCTGGGAGCACGGTTCAGGTCCTTGCGGCCCTTGTTCCGAGATTTATTTCGACCGAGGAGAGAAATACGGTTGTGGTTCACCCGATTGTAAGCCGGGTTGTGACTGCGATAGATATATGGAAATCTGGAATAATGTTTTCTCGCAGTTTAATAACGACGGCAACGGTAATTATACCGAGCTTATTCAGAAGAATATTGATACCGGTATGGGCCTTGAGCGTCTGGCCTGTGTTATGCAGGACGTAGACAATATGTTTGAGGTCGATACCATTAAAAACATAATTGCTAAGGTTTGCGCTATTTCGGGCAAAACCTACGGTCAGGATAACGCTGTGGACATTTCTATCCGTGCCGTTACCGACCATTCACGCGCTTCAGCCTTTATGATAAGTGACGGTATTATGCCGTCTAACGAGGGTAGAGGCTACGTTTTACGCCGTCTTATCCGTCGTGCCGCAAGACACGGTAGGTTGCTTGGCATTAACCGTCCGTTTCTTGTTGAGATGTGCGATGCCGTTATAGCCGAAAATAAGGGTGCGTATCCCGAATTAAAGGAAAAGGAAGATTTTATAAAGAAGGTACTTTCTACCGAGGAAGCCGCCTTCTCCAAAACTATTGACCAAGGTCTTGCAATTATTAATTCTCTTACCGTTAACGACGGTGTTGTTTCGGGTGAGGATGCTTTCCGTCTTTATGATACCTATGGCTTCCCGTTTGACCTTACAAAAGATATTCTGTCTGAAAAGAATATGTCGGTTGATGAGGAAACCTTTAACCGTCTTATGCAGGAGCAAAGACAAAAGGCAAGAGAGGGCAGAAAGGCTGCCGATGCTGAGTCGTGGAAGAGCGACGGTGTTTCGCTTGACGGTATTGATGAAACCGTATTCACGGGTTACAGCGAGGAAAGCTCAAAGGCTAACGCAGTTTGCTTTGTTGTAGACGGTGAGCGTACCGAGGTGATTACCGAGGGACAAAAGGGTATTGTTGTATTAAATAAAACCGCTTTTTATGCCGAAAGCGGCGGTCAGGTTGGCGATACCGGTGTAATCGAGAATGAAAACGGTTGCTTTGTTGTTGAAAATACTACCAAAAACGGTGGAGTTTTCATGCACTTTGGTGTTATGAAAAATGGTTTGTTGAGTGTTGGTGACGAGGTTTCGGCTAATATCGACAGCGAAAGAAGAATGGCAATTCGCCGTAACCACACCGCAGCGCATCTTTTGCAGGCGGCATTGAGAAGGGTTTTAGGCAACCACGTTGAGCAGGCAGGACAGCTTGTAAATGAAACGGCAGTCCGTTTTGACTTTACACATTTTTCGGCCCTTACTGCCGAAGAAATTTTAAAGGTTGAAGCCTTTGTTAATGATGCGATTTTGGACGCAACGGTTGTAGACAACCGTGAAATGCCGATAGATGAAGCCAAAAAGTTAGGCGCTATGGCACTTTTTGGTGAAAAATACGGTGACGTTGTCCGTGTTGTAAACGTTGAGGGTAGGTCTATCGAGCTTTGCGGCGGTACTCATATTGACAATACCGCTAAGCTTGGTTTGTTTAAAATTGTTTCGGAATCGTCGGTCGCTTCGGGTGTTAGAAGAATTGAGGCTGTTACAGGTAAGGGTGTTTTAGAACTTATCGCTAAGCAGACTGCTGAAATCACTTCGGCAGCTGTAGCATTAAAGCTTAACAATACTGCCGAGCTTGCTAAAAAGTGTGAGCAGATTTCGCAGGAATTGAAGGCGCAGGAAAAGGAAATTGAGGCGCTTAATTCTAAACTTGCAGGCTTTAAGGTTGACGAATTTATTTCATCGGCCGTATCGGTCGGCAGTGTAAAACTTATTATTGCTAAGTTAGATTCGGTTTCAAGCGATACCTTAAGAAGTATGGCTGACAAAATCCGCGATAAGATGTCAGATGCAGTAGCTGTGTTTGCCAACGTTTCGGGTGACTCGGCCACCTTTGCAGTAACCGCAGGTAAGGATGCACAAGGCTTGGGCGTTGTTTCGGGTAAGCTTGTAGCCGCAGTCGCCGCAATAGCAGGCGGTAAGGGTGGCGGCAGACCTGATTTTGCAATGGCAGGCGCTAAAGAGGTTGGCAAGGTTGATGAGGCTTTGTCAGCCGTAGAAGAACTGCTTAAAGGAATGTTAAAGTAGTCGGAGGTTTTTATGGATTGTTTGTTTTGTAAAATTGTCGCAGGTGAAATACCGTCGACTAAAATTTATGAGGACGACTATGTGTATGCCTTCGCCGACATTGAGCCTCAGGCGCCGTTTCATGCGATAATAATTCCCCGTCAGCATATTAAGTGTGTTGACGAAATAAACGTTGACAACAGTCACCTTATTGCCAAGGTTTTTGAGGCGGCGGCTAAAATCAGCAAACAGCAAAATTTAGAAAACGGTTACCGTATAGTCAACAACTGTGGTGAGCAGGGTGGGCAGACAGTCGGACACATACATTTTCATATGTTGTCCGGTAGAATGCTTGCTTGGCCTCCGGGTTGATTTTGAATTTATAAATATTGGGTTTGAGAGGTATTATTTATGGAAAAGGTTTATGAAATGACCATTGCCGGCAAAAAACGCCGTTTACCCATTTGCGAGGTTAATGAACATCTTGATATTGCAGGCTTTATAATCTTTGGCGATGTTGAGCTTACCATTGCTATTAGTGAAGAACTGCTTAAAAAGGTTAAGGATTTTGACGTTATTGTCACACCCGAGGCTAAAAGCATACCGATAGCCTATGAAATGTCACGTCAGTCGGGCAAGCCGTACGTCGTTGCAAGAAAAGGCTTAAAGGCATATATGAAGGAGCCTATTTCGGTAGAGGTAACCTCTATAACAACACACAATAAGCAGCATTTATATTTGGGTCTTGATGAGGTTAATCTTTTGAAGGGAAAAAGGGTGCTTATAGTTGACGATGTTATTAGTACGGGCGAGTCGTTAGAGGCAGTAAAAACCCTTGTAAACCGCGCAGGCGGAATTGTTTCGGATAGTTGTGCAGTTCTTGCAGAGGGCGATGCTGCAAAGCGTGACGACATTGTGTTCCTCGAGCCGTTGCCGTTGTTCTTTAAATAATCAAAAACCGTTGTGAAATTTATTTGTCACAACGGTTTTATTTTTTACAAAATACTATAAATTTTAATAAATATCTGCTATAATACTTATTGTCGGGGTGATTTTTATGAAATTTGGTTTAAAATCTTACAAAAAGACGACAATTTTGATTATTGTTACGGCTTTGCTGTGCCTTGTGTGCGGATGCGCTAAAGACGGCGAGCTGATAAGAATAAGTGAAAACAGTGAATATAAATACGGTGTTTATAACGACCATATTGAGCTTCTGCAGTACATAGGTGCAGGTGGTGATGTTGTAACACCGACCAAGATAAAGAACAAGCCTGTAACGGCGGTGGGTGATTTTACTTTTAGTAAAAATCCTAATATTGTGTCGGTTACGGTGTCTGACGGTGTGACCAAAATCGGTCAGGAGGCGTTTAGTAATTGTAATAAGCTTGTTAAGGTTATTTTGCCTAACAGCGTCGTTTTGGTGGGCGAGGGCGCGTTCAGTTATTGCGCTTTGCTTACAGAGGTAAATTTCCCCGATTCTGTAACCGCAATACAGAAAAACACCTTTTTTAAGTGCGGTGAGCTTAAAATAGTTAAATTTCCTAAAACCTTGACCGAAATCGGTGATAATGCTTTTTTTGAGTGTGAAAAGCTTGAGGTTGCCGAATTCCCCGAGGTGCAAAAAATAGGCAATTATGCCTTTTGTTGCTGTCAAGCCTTGACTAAGGTTAATTTGAAGGATGCAACCGTTTTTGTAGGGGAAAACAGTTTTGAGGGTTGCAGTATGTTGAGCGAATTTGCTTCGGGCACAGGTCTTAAAACTATCGGAAAGGCTGCATTTAGTTTCTGCACGGCGCTTGAGAGCATTGCCTTGAACGACGGACTTGAGGCTATAGGTGATGACGCTTTTTGTGAAACGGCTATAAAACAAGCCGTTATTCCTCAAACTGTAACAAGTATGGGTGGTTGCTTTAGAGGCTGTATTAATCTTGAATCGGTTTCGTTACCGTCAGCAATTACTGCTATTGCCGAGGAAACCTTCTTTTGTTGCAGGTCGCTTACCGAAATTGCCATTCCCGCTTCGGTTACAGAAATCGGCAATTCGGCATTTTACGGTTGCGAAAAACTTAAATTGACACAAATTTCGACAAATCTCCAAAAAATCGGCGATTATGCATTTTCACAGTGTTTGATGTTCGATAAAATCTCATTCCCCGACACCTTAAAGCATATTGGTGACGGCGCCTTTTCCGAGTGTGTCGCTTTGACCGATATTTCGCTCGGCAATGGTGTTACCTATATTGGCAACAATGCTTTTGAATCATGCTGGAAATTGAGATATATAACACTTCCTGCGTCGGTTGAGTCGACTGGTACGGGGCTTTTCAGGTCGTGCTCGTATTTGCGCATTGTAACCATAAAAAAGGCACAGGGCTCATTGGACACAAGTGACTGGGGCGTTGGTTACAGTATTAAGTGGAAGCCTGAATCATAAAGGTTGAATTATGAAGAAAAGTGATAAAAAAAGAATTGGTGCTTTAGCCGCCGACATTTTCGAAAAAGAATATAGCGGTGCTGTCTGTTCATTGGATTACAGTGAGGGCGATGCGTTTCAACTGCTTATAGCTACTCGTCTTTCAGCACAGTGTACTGATGCGAGGGTTAATTTGGTAACGCCGGCACTTTTTAAAGCATACCCCGATGCGTACAGTATGGCCTTGGCGTCCATTGAGCAGGTTGAGGAATACATAAAAAGCTGCGGCCTTTATAAGACCAAAGCAAAGGACCTTGTGGGCATTGCAAAAATGCTGTGTGAGCAGTATGAAGGCAAGGTGCCTGACAGTATTGACGAGCTTATAAAATTGCCGGGTGTCGGCAGAAAAACGGCTAATTTGGTTTGCGGTGACATTTACGGTAAGCCTGCCGTTGTTACCGATACACATTTTATTCGTCTTTGTAACAGATTTGGGTTTGTAAATACAACCGACCCTTATAAAGTCGAGATGCAAATGCGTGAAATTTTACCGCCCGATAAATCGAACGGTTTTTGTCATCGCGCGGTACTTCACGGCAGAGCGGTCTGTACTGCAAGAAAGGCTTATTGTGAAAAATGTTGTTTTAACGAAATTTGTGAAAAGAAATTAGATTATAAGAAATAGGAGCAAAAAAATGAGGTTTATCCACTGCGGAGATATTCATCTTGACTCTAAAATTGAATCTAATCTGCCTACTGCAAAATCTAAAGAGCGCAAAAAGGAAATTTTAATGTCCTTTTGCAAAATGGCAGACTATGCGGTAGAAACAAAAGTTACCGCCGTTATAATAGCTGGCGATTTGTTTGATACTGACCGTATATCGTCGGCCATAAGTAGTGTTTTGTTGGCCAAAATAGGCGAATGCAGTGGGGTTGACTTTTTATATTTAAGCGGTAATCACGATGCAGGCAAGGCTTTGGCAGAGCTGCCTTTACCGTCTAATTTTAAAATGTTTGGTGACACCTGGACCTCGTATACATATGGGGACATTGTTATTTCGGGCGCCGAGCTTACCGAGCAGAATTACCGTAGTATCTATGATGGCTTATTGCTCGATAAAAACAAATACAATATAGTTACAATGCACGGTGAGTTGTCGACCGCTTACGGTATCGATTCAATTAACCGCAATGAGCTTGTTGATCGTAATATTGATTATCTGGCGTTGGGACATTATCACACCTTTACCTCGGGAGAGTTAGATAAAAGGGGTAAGTGGTGCTATTGCGGATGTCTTGACGGTCGAGGCTTTGATGAGTGCGGTGACAAGGGATTTGTGGTTCTCGACATCGAGGACCGACAGGTCAGCGCAAGCTTTGAAATGGTGTCGGTGAGGGGTATTTATGAGGTTGAGTGTGATATTACCGGACTTTGTGACACGGGCAGTATTTTAAACAAAATAAACGAGGCGGTAGCCCATATTGACGCTAAAAATATGGTCAAGGTTGTGCTTGTGGGTAACGTTCCTAAAGAGGCTCATAAGGATATTGAGTTTTATAAAAAGCATTTAAACGAGCGGTTTTGGTTTGCCAAGGTTAAGGACAAAACCAAGCTTTTGATTAACCCTGAGGAATATATGCACGACGTTTCGCTTAAAGGTGAATTTATACGTCTTGCAGTCAACAGTGGATTTGACAAAGAGCAGATAGACCGCATTATAAGTCAAGGGCTCTTGGCCTTGAGCGGCGAGGAGGTGCTTTGATGAAGCTTTTAAAGTGCCACGTAGAAAACTTCGGTACGCTGTCTGATTTTTCCTTTAGTTTTGACGAAAAGCTTACCGTAATAAATCAGAAAAACGGTTTTGGTAAAACAACGTTAGCCGCATTTTTAAAGGCAATGTTTTACGGCTTGCCGCAAACCGCCAAAAAAGACATCGAAAAAGACGAAAGAAAGCGTGTTTTACCCTGGCAGGGTGGAAATTTTGGCGGCACGTTGGATTTTTCGCATAACGGTAAAATCTACCGTATCGAGCGCTTTTTCGGTGCTAAACCGAAGGATGACGAATTTGTGCTTTATGACCTGCAATCAGGTTCAAAAAGCACCGATTTTACCGAAAACATTGGTCTTGAGCTTTTTGAAATTGATGCCGAAAGCTTTGAACGTAGTATTTATATGCCCCAACGCAACGTTGAGGTTGAGAGTACCAACAGTATAAGCGCCAAGCTGGGCAATTTGGTTGAAAACAGTGACGACATCAATAATTATGACAGCGCCATGGATGCTTTGAAAAAACGCAGATTGTACTATACCGTTTCAAACGGTGCAAGAGGTATTATTGCTGAGACAACGCGTGAAATTTCAGAGTTGGATTTGAAAATTGAAGAAAGCAAAACGGCAGCTGATGCTTTGGATGAGATTAATCACAATTTAAAAGAGTTGAATTCCAGAGTGGCTGATTTGGACGGACAGTTAAAGTCAATCCGTCAAAATATGACCGATGCGGCGGCTTTAGAGGTGGCGCAGTCCAATAAAAAGCGCAAGGAAGAGCTGCTTGAGGCGATAAACAAAAATACTGCTGTATTAGCTCAAATTTCAGCTAAATATCCTAACGGTTTTATGAGTGGACAAGAGCTTGAAGAAGTGAAACAGCAGTTGGGTAATCTCAACAATGTTAAGGCAAAAATCAAGTTTATTGAGCAAAATACTGCCGACAAGCAGGAGTTAGAGACACTCAATGGTTTTTTCAAAGGCGATATTCCGTCAGAGGTTGAGGTTTTAGAGCAAAAGGAAAAATTAAAGCAGTTAGAGCTTTATCGCGCTAAGGTAAATACCGTAGTAGCACAGCCTAAAGGAGTAGAACAAAAGGGGCATGGTAAAGTGTTGCCGCTTGTTCTCGGTATCGGCGCTGCATTACTGCTTGCAGTAGGAATTGGCTTGTTGTTTGTTAATGAAATCATCGGAATTTCAAGCATTTCGGTTGGAATAGTAATGGCTTTAATTGCCGTAATTGTTTATTTTAAAGGCCTTATAAGTTCGATTTCCAATCAAGGTGTGGCAGGAACGTCGGTTGAGGATTATGACCAAGCTGTAAGAATTTGCAAAGCAAATGAAGAGCAAATTAGTTTGTTTGTTTCGCGATTTGTTGTTACTGACGATTTTGCATGCGCTCTTGACGAGATTTCGTTAAAGCTGCGCGATTACAAGCGTTTGGAGCAAAGCGTTTTAAAGCAGGACGAGGAGCTTAAAGCTTGTCGTTTAAAAGAAGAAAACGCCAAGAGTGTAATTTTGCAGATTTTCTCAAAGTACTGTACGGTCGTCAATAGCTTTGACGAGGAGCTACAGGCTGTTGTGGACGCCAAAAGGGAGTTTGAAAGAATAGCCAATATTTTAGAGGAAGACAAGCAAAAATGCGCTCAAATTCCTGAGGTTAATGAAGAGCAGCTAAAAAAGGCTACCGGTGTTAATGTCGGTGAGCTTCAACAAAAGGAGGCCGAGCTTCAAAACAAGCAGGATGAATTGCGAGAGGAGATTTCCAAGCTTTCGGTAAGGGCAAGTCAGTTGTCGATAAAGGCCGATATGCTTTCGGATTTTGACGCACAGCGTGACAGTAAGCAGGAACAAAGAGCGGAATATAAGCAGTCGCTTGAGGTTATCGATAAAACTATGGAATTACTGGCGCAGGCTCATACAAATCTGTCGCAAAGGTACACTGAGCCTATCACCCAAGGCTTTAAAAAGTATTCATCGGTGATAGAGGGCAGTGACGTTGGTGAGTTTATGATTGATACCGAGCTTAACCTTAACGTTGAGCGTTACGGCAAGGCCAAGAAAAAGCAGCAGTTTAGCGCGGGATACAAGGATATGCTTGATATTGCTATGCGTTTAGCGCTTATTGATGCCTTGTACGGTGATGACAAGCCGATGCTCATTTTAGATGACCCGTTTGTCAATTTGGATGACGAGCGGTTGGGTAACGCGCTTGAAATGCTCAAAAAACTGTCCGAAAACCAGCAGATTGTTTATTTGACCTGCCATAGCAGTAGAGTTATATAAAAACTTTAAAAAGCGTTGTGTTCTTATGAACACAACGCTTTTTTTAAAATAACAAAATTATACTGATTTAAAAGGCTTATTCTTCTATGCCATTGAAATAATCTTTATCAAAGAATTCTTTTAGCGTAATACCCGAACCTTCACAAAAACGTTTAAGGGTAATAACCTTTGAGCATTTTGTTCTGCCCTTAATCAAATCATATATTGCTGAAGGTGACATACCGCCTTTGAGCGAGGCATCACATATATTTATATCTTTTTCTTCGCAAATTTCATATATTCTTTTTATAATTGCATCATTTAGTTTCATTTTTACGTCCTTTCGTGGAATTCCTTTAAGGAAGTCCATTATTAGTATATGGACGCAAACAAAACATTTCTCGTGGAATTCCACGATATTTAATTAATGATATATAATAGAATATGCGGGGCGTCGGGGACGTCGCCCCCTACGGCTTAAAATAAACTAAATTGGATAATTTTAGCATTGGAAAAACCTCTTTACAAATCGGGAATTTAGTGTATAATAAGAACAGATGTTCGATTTTGGAGGTGAGCTTTGTGGTAAGGGATATTTTTCATTGTGACCTTAACAATTTTTATGCCTCGGTGGCGTGTAGGGACAATCCCGAGCTTCAAGGTAAGCCAGTTGCCGTTGGCGGCAGTGTAGAGGAGAGGCACGGCATAATACTTGCCAAAAATGAGCTTGCCAAAAAGTTTGGTGTTTCAACGGGAGAGCCGTTGTGGCAGGCCAAGCAAAAATGCCCGTCACTTATTATTGTACCGCCGCAGTTCGAACGGTATAATTATTTTTCTAACAAGGCAAGAAAAATTTACGAGAGGTATACCGACTTTATAGAGCCGTTTGGCATTGATGAATGTTGGCTTGACGTTACGGGCAGTCACCGTATGTTTGGTGATAACAAAGAGATAGCTCAACGGATAATGGCCGACATAAAAGAGGAGCTTGGGCTTACCATATCGGTGGGTGTAAGCTTTAATAAAATTTTTGCTAAATTAGGCTCCGATTTGAAAAAGCCGGATGCCGTCAGCTTTGTCCCATACGAAAGCTTTAGGGAGGTTGTTTGGCCACTTAAGGTCGAGTGTATGCTGGGAGTCGGCAGGTCTACCTTAAAAAAGTTGCACAGTCTTGCCATTTTTACAATAGGCGATTTAGCCACCGCCGATAAAGAGGCTTTAAAAATAAAGCTTGGCAAAAGTGGTGAAATGCTACATCTTTTTGCTAACGGACTTGAAAATTCAGAGGTTACGCCAAGTGGGTTTAAATATAAGCCGCAAAGTATAGGCCGTTCAGTGACCTGTCCAAAGGATTTGACGAATTTTGACGACGTGTATCGGATTTTTTTAAGGCTCAGCGAGGAGGTTGCGCACGAATTACGGCTTGAAAATATGCAGGCCTGCGGTATTCAGGTGCATATAAGGACCAACAACCTTGAAGTAAAGGAGTTTATGTCGTCGGTTGAAATGCCGATACAGTCTTCGAAGCATTTAGCCGATGCAGGTATCAAGCTTTTAAAAAGTAATTTCTTTTTCGAAAAGCCTCTTCGCTCGGTAGGTGTAAGAGCCATAAGGCTTGAAAGCTACAGTCCCGAATGTCAGTTGTCGTTTTTCTCTGATAGATGCAGGATAATTAAAGAGGACGCTTTGGAAATGAGTGTCGACAAAATTCGCGGCAGGTACGGTAATGATGCCGTTGTCAGAGCGTCTTTGTTAAACGATTTTAAGGGCTTTAAGGAGCAGTCGCCAAACACTCTCGGCAGGTCACGATTATCGTCAAAATAGTATATAAAAAAGCCAAGTCATTTTTGACTTGGCTTTTAGTATTTTCTGCGTTTTATTTTAATGTATTGGCTTACGACGTTTTCGCTCTGTTCCATCTTGCGACGTTTATAATCCTTTACAAAAGATAAAATAAGGAAGGTGAGGAACACCAAATCAGCAATAATAAACACAGTAATAAGTATTATCATATACAGTTTTATATTATTGCCCGTTTTAGAGGCAGGTAGGTTTACCGTTGTCATAAAATAATCAAGTCTTGACGGCTCGGTTCCAAAGTAAGTAAAGGTGTATAGCTTGCCGTTGGAAACGGTAACGTAAACAACGTTATACTCATTATCGGTTTTGGTAATTTCCTTTAAATAAACAAAGCTGCCGACCGACAAGGTTTCATATCCGTTGGGGAAGAGTTTTTCACCGACGGGAGTAATCAGTTCATTGTCAAGCTCACTAAAGGTTTTTAACTGCTTCGAAAACTCGGTAACGGTACAGCGACCTTGTATCTGGTGTAGCTTGTCCGAAGAAATGGCGAGAAAGGTCAGCCCCTCGACAGAGGAGGCGGGAGCCAAATCCTTACCGGTATAGATGGAATAATCGTCGTCAAGCGAGAAAGACACATCGCCGATTGAATGGCTTTTTTGCACAGCGAAGGCAGAGGTAACACACAGCATAACCGTAATAACGGCTATGAAAACAGATAATACTTTTTTCATTTGTTACCTCCTCCTTTTTGTGAAATTTAAAATTACTTTTTAGCCGCAGTAAGTGTGTTTTGCATAAGCATGGCGATTGTCATAGGTCCAACGCCACCGGGTACGGGTGTTATTGCCGAAGCTATTTTTGAAACCTCAACAAAATCGACATCGCCGCAAAGCTTACCGCCTTCGGGACGGTTCATACCGACGTCAATGACGACGGCGCCGGGTTTTACCATATCGGCGGTAACAAATTTTGCTCTGCCTACTGCGGCAATAAGAATGTCAGCCTGCTTGCAGATTTCTTTCAAATTAACCGTCTTGGAATGGCAGATGGTTACGGTTGAATTAGCGTGTAGCATCAGCATTGCCATAGGCTTGCCCACAATGTTTGAACGGCCGATAACAACGCAATGCTTACCTGCTGTTTCAATGTCACTGTACTTAAGCATTTCCATAATACCTGCGGGTGTGCAGGGCAGAAAATCATAATCGCCGATCATAATTTTGCCTACATTTTGCGGATGGAAGGCATCAACGTCTTTGGCAGGGTTTATAGCGTTTATAACCGTTTTCTCGTCAAGGTGACGGGGCAAAGGCAGCTGACACAAAATGCCGTGTATTTCCTTTTTGCTGTTCAAGGTTTCAACAAGCGCTAAAAGCTCTTCCTGAGTTGTGTTTTCGGGCAACTCGTATTTTTCGGAGTACATACCGAGCTCTGTACAGGCCCTCTCTTTTGATGCGACGTATACCTGTGATGCAGGGTCGCTACCGACGATTATTACTGCAAGACCGGGGGTTACGCCGTTGGCCTTGAGAGCTTCAACCTCGGTTTTTATACGCTGTTTAACTGCTGCAGAAATTTCTTTTCCGTTAATTAATGTTGCCATATTATTCTTCCTGTTCTTCTTTTTCTTCTTCGACGGCTTCTTCTGTTGCTTGGTCGGCAGTTTCTTCCACTACTGTGTCACCCTCGTAGTAGGAAACACCCTTTACATACGATGGGTCAATGTCGTCAAACATATTAACGTAGTTGGCCTCTGCCTTTTTGGATTTTAATTTACGCAAATTGTAAACCATCAAAGCGCTGCAAACAACCACAAGGATGGCAGACAACCACTGTGAAACCTTAAGAGGTCCGATGTAAAGACTGTCGGTTCTTAAGCCTTCGATAATCGTTCTGCCAAAGCCGTACCAAATGCCGTAGGTAAGGCAAAGCTGACCTTTGAATTTACGTTTTTTGCCGAGAAAATGCAATAAAACAAAACCAAGTATACACCAAATAGATTCGTAAAGGAAGCAGGGGTGAACGTTACCGTTTAAATATTGGTTGGTCATTCCCCAAAATTCACTTCCCGTCGGTGAGCCGTAGGCTTCCTGATTGAAGAAGTTACCCCAACGGCCAACGGCTTGTCCGATAAAGAAGCCGCTTGCGGCAAGGTCAAAAGCGTCAAGAATATTGACTTTTTTGAGCTTACACATCAAAAATCCGCAAAGGGCAGCACCTATAACGCCGCCGTATATTGCAAGACCTGAAACACCTGACTTGCCTGAAAAACCGATAAAGTCACTAATAGATTCGATTTTAAGGTTGCCGGTGTAAAAAATGATGTAATAAAGTCTTGCGCATAAAATTGCAACGGGTGTGGTAACCAAAACTACATCGGTAAGGTTATCAAGGTTGATATCAAACTTTTTGGCGCGGTTGTAGCAATATATAACGGCTAATAAAAAGCCAAGCGAAATGCAAATACCGTACCAATAAATATCCCATCCGCCGCCGATAGGCAGGGTAAAGGCAACGTCTTTAAAGCTTAAATCGATACCAAACAGGGTCACGTCATATTTAGTGGCAAGTAGTTGCATATGTAAAACCTCTCTATTTTGAGTATGTATGGCGGAAAATTAATCCGCACTAATAAAAATATTATACACTAATTGTGTTAAAGAAAAAAGATATTTTTTGAAATTTTAATTAATTTTTATGCCTTTATTACAGAAAGTGCAAATTTTTCCAAATCAAGCTCGGCTGCTCTTGCAATAACGTCTTGTTTCGTGACGGTTTTGAGAACCTCAAGTCTTTCATAAGGTCTTGCGTTATCAATGGCGCAGTTTATGAACATATCTACTGTTTCTTCAGCCTCGTTAAAGCGACGTATTTCTTTGCCGTAGAGCTTACGGCGTGCGTCCTCAAGAAGCGAGTCGTCAAGCTCGCCGTTCTTTATTTTTTGCAAAGCGCCAGCAATTTCGTCGCGTACGGTCTGCGGGGCATTTGACTCACCCTCAAACAAAAGTGCGCCATAGCCGTGACCGTAGAAAAACTCGGTGCCAAAGTTGGAGTTGATAAGCCCGTCATTGAGCATTTTGTTGTAAAGATAAGAAATTTTACCGCAACAAAGCTCGAGCAACAGCTCGGTTGTTACAATCTGCTTGATTGAACGGTCGGCAAGACAGCTCGTGTCCTTAATACCTGCCACAAACAGTGGTATAGAAACCGGCATTTTCTGCTCGGTATAGTCGCACACCAAGCTGTCGGGCTCCGAAAAGGTTGAACGGTTTATCTTCACAGTGTCGGTTGAGGTTATTTTTTGGTCAACCGTTTGAAGTACCTTATCGGTATCGAAATTACCGCAAAGGCATAAAAACATATTAGACGGATTGTAAAAGGTGTTGTAGCAGTCGTAAAGAGTTTGGTCGGTTATTTTGGCAATCGACTCGACTGTGCCTGCAATCTCGATTTTAACGGGGTGGTTGTGGTACATAATTCTAAAAAGATTAAAAAGCACACGCCAACCGGGAACATCTTCGTACATTCTGATTTCCTGACCGATAATGCCTTGTTCCTTTGCTACCGTTTCGGGTGTGAAATAGGGAGACGATACAAAGCCTAACAAAATATCGAGGTTTTCGTAAAATCTTTCTGAACAGCTAAAAAGGTAGCAGGTGCGGTCAAAAGAGGTGTAAGCGTTAGCAGAGGCGCCGGTTACGGCATACTTTTCGAAGGCGTCACCGTCCTCACCCTCAAAAAGCTTGTGCTCTAAAAAGTGGGCAATGCCTTCGGGAACGCTCTTCAAGGGCGCGTTGCCAATCGAAAATTCAGTATCGATTGAGCCATAGTGTGTGCCGAAAACGGCATAGTTTGTGCCTAAATCCTTCTTTTCACAAATATAAACCTTTAAGCCGGAGGAATGGTGCGCTATGAGACAGCCTTCGTTTGCTATATCACAAACAATGTTTTCAATTTCAAAACTCATTATTCTTCCTCCTTTGCAGTTTTGTCAGGGCAGAGGGTGAACACCGCATCAAGACAAAAGCCTTTAGCAGCGTTCTTTATGTCGTCAAAGGTGACCTTTTCAATAGCCTCGCACACTTCCCGTGGGGTAGGCGGATTGTCCTCCAGAGCTCTTGCGGCATACCAGAAAAGCAACATATTTTGGTCGGATTCGACCGAGCTTATCGAGTCGCAAAGTGATAGCTTTGATGAGGTCATATCCTTTTCGGTAAAGTTGCCGTTTGCAACGTCGTCAAATTGGGCTAAAATGGCATTCTTGGCCGATTCAATATTCTTTTTTTCAACGCCGCTTTCGACAAAAAGTAAACCTTTTTGTCGGATGCATCTTGCCGAACAGTAGTAGCAAAGGCTCATCTTTTCGCGGACGTTACAAAACAGCTTTGAGTACGGACCGCCACCGAAAATGTCGGTCATAACACGGGTAGCAATGGTTTTAATATCGTCACCGTGTTCAGTTGTTCTGAATCCCATTACAAGCTTACCTTGATTAACGTCCATTTTTTCACTTATCGATTTAAGCTCACCTGCTGCATAGGCGGTAGATTGGGCGATGGGAGAATATTGCCTTTTGCATAAAGAAATACACTTTTCAAACTCTTCTACGAACAAAGAAGGCTCCTCATTACCAATTACAAGCACCGATATAAAGGCAGTTTTGATAAGCCTTTCTAATGCAAGACGCACATCGCTGCTTTGCAACGCCGACACCTCGTCAACCGTGCCGTCAGGCGAAATGCCGTAAGGCTCGTTCTGGCACATTATTTCCTCACAACGTTTTCTGGAGTAGACGCGCTTGTCGTTTATTTCACTTGCTATTTTTTCTTTAAGCAAACGTTTTTCGCGCTTTAGAGCCGCTAACGGATAATCACTGTTATCAAAAAAACGGCCGAAAATCATATCGCACAAAAGCTTACCGGCATCGCTAACGGTATTTTGACCGTCAATGGAGTATTTGCTGTCGTTGACGGTTATGTTTATGCGCAATTCCTGATTATCACCTGATTTTGATGACCACGAAGAAATCTGAGCGCCATAGAGTGAGGCTAATTTTCGGTTAAGAGAATAAAGGTCGGGCAGGTCAACCGTTCCGCTTTTCATAAGGTTGCAGGCAAGTGTGTTGGCCGCCGCATAGTTATTTAAAGGCAGGTAAAAGCCTACCGAAATAAGCGTAGTCTTAAAACGATTTGTCTTTATAAAAGAGTAGCTAACGCCGTTCTCTTTAGAAAAAGCTGTCATAATATCACTCCTATTACACTAATATTACCTTGTTTTGAATAAAAAATTCTCCGAACAAAAGTCCGGAGAATTTAAATTTTCATTTCTGCCGGTTCAATTAAAACTCGATATCGTCAACATCAAACTGACCGGTAGCATAGGTGTTTTCGGTTACTGTCAACAATTTTCCGGCTTCGTCAATACCCTTGTCAAACTCCTCGCTCTTCAAAGCGTAGCAGATAGTGTTGCGCAAGGTTTTGAGCCAATATTCCTCTTTAAGAATATCTCTTTTCACGAAAAGAACAAAGCTGTCAGAGCTTTCGTCTTCTACAACAACTGCCTTATCAAGTTCACTCTTTTTGATGTCCTCATAAATGTCGGCACCATAGTTGGTTTCGTCGTCACCGAAAAGTGAGGTGTAGCTCTTAGGAGTGTATTCGGCTTCCTTATCACCCGAAGTAGTGTCGGATGCGGTACTGCTTGTGGTAGATGATGTTGTTGATGAAGCAGTAGACGAGGTTGTGGTTGAAGAGGTGCTCGACGAGGTTTCGTTCTGCTTCTTCTGTTCCTCTACATACTCGTTATAAATTTTGTCAAACTCCTCGCCGTTGTTTATTCTGTCGGCGTAGGCATCGACACTCTCTTTAAGCTCTGTAATCTTCTGCTCGGTCATATCTTTGCCTTCACTGTCTTTTTTCTGGAAGGTAATCAAGTCAGCAACAACGTAGTGCTCGGTAAGATATGCAGTAAGGTCGGTTTTGGGAATTTCCTTTTCTCCGCCCTCGCCGTAAAGCTTTTTAAAGTAGAAAGCATAGTTGCTTTCGTAAATGTTGTACTGCTCGTAGGTTGAGTAGCTAACGCCCAACTCCTCCAAAACAGGACCTAACGGTGTGAAGTAGCTTGTCGGATCCATACCGTAGGAAGCATAGTACTGATAGGTGCTGTAATCACAACCAATATACCAATAATACTGTGCCTGAACTTTGGCGCTGTTCAAACTTTCGTCATCAAGCTTTAAGCCCTTCTCTTCCATTTCTGAAAGGACAACGGTGTATTGGGTAAGAAGATTAATGGCTTCTTTTTCGACGAATTTTTCGAAGGTGTAGGTGCCTGTAAGACTTACCTTGCCCTCGGCATCAAACTTGTATTTTGAATAATCAACACTTTCCGAGCTTGTTGTCGAAGAACTGCTTGAAGAGCTGTTTGATTCCTCAATATAATCGTCAATGGTTGCTCTTGCGGCGTTAGAGGCAATAAAGAGCATACAGCTATACATACCCGAGGTGTATTCCTTATCACCTACGGTAACGGCAATTTCGCCTTTTTTGTGGCAGCCGCAACAGATGGACGCAAGCATCAAAATTGCTAAAACAACCGCCAAAACTTTAGATATTCTTTTCATTACACAATGCTCCTAACCGCCCGATTTTTCGGGCAATTATAGTTTTCATAAAATTTACTCATATATTATATATTACCATCACTTAAAAGTCCAGTGTTTTTTAAGCAGTCTTTGTGTCCTATTTGTAAATTTAAGCTACTTCATATAGGACAAGGCTTCTTTAAGCGTGTCAAGTATATGCTGCTTGGGTTGTGGTTTTATCGCAACGTACGGTTTTACACCTGCGCTGAAAAGCACACGCTTTTTAATGGGTGAGGTAATAAGCTTGGAAATCGGCTCGTTTAAACAACCGCAATATAATAGTAAGCGGTCGTTTTGCTCGCTGATTTCGGTGATTTCAAAGCCTGCTGCAATATTTTTGAGGAACGATACGTCTATAAGGTCTTTAACCGAGTCGGGCAGGTCGCCGTAGCGGTCCAAAAGCTCGTCGGTAACGTCTAATACGTCTTCCTCGGTCTTTATAGCGGCTATGCGACGGTATGCCGAAAGTCGTTGGGGAAGAGAAGCAATATATTTTTCGGGAATGTGGGCACTCAAACGTACGTCAACAACACATTCGCGCTGTTCTTGCGTGATTTCACCCTTTTCCTCGGCAATGGCATCGGTCAAAAGCTTTAGGTACATATCGTAACCGACGGCTTCCATATGTCCGTGCTGTTCACCGCCTAAAATACTGCCGGCACCGCGAATTTCCAAATCTCGCATGGCAATTCTGAAGCCCGAGCCAAACTCGGTGAATTTTCTTATGGCGTCAAGCCTTTTTTGTGAAACCTCGGAAAGCACTTTGCCTTGTGTGAAAAGCAAATATGCAAAGGCCGTTCTGTGAGACCTGCCTACGCGACCGCGCAACTGATGAAGCTGTGCCAAGCCCATTCGGTCGGCATCCTCAATAATAAGGGTGTTGACATTAGGCACATCGACACCTGTTTCAATTATAGTGGTGCAGACAAGAATATCTATTTCGTGTTCAAGTAACTGTTGCCACACCTTTGAGAGAGCATCCTCGCTCATTTTTCCGTGTGCAACGGCAATCGAAGCGTTAGGGTGGGCTTGTTTTAGCTTGGTGGCGCAGGAGTCGATGGTTTCGGTGCGGTTGTGCAGGTAATAAACCTGACCGCCGCGGCGTAATTCGCGGTTTATAGCTTCGTTTACAATGTTAACGTCACGCTCCATTACGTAGGTCTGAACGGGGCGGCGATTCTGGGGTGCTTCTTCGATTGAGGACATATCACGCAGTCCCGAAAGCGCCATATTAAGTGTACGTGGGATAGGGGTTGCTGAAAGGGTGAGAGCATCGACAGCGGGAAATTTTTCCTTTAGTTTTTCCTTTTGAGCAACGCCGAAGCGCTGCTCCTCGTCGACGATTATAAGCCCTAAATCTTTAAATTTTACATCCTTTGAAATGATGCTGTGTGTACCGATAATAAGGTCAATATTACCTGCAATCAAATCTTTTTTGATTTTTTCCTGTTGCTTGGGTGTTCTGAAACGGGACAGCATTTCAACCGATACGGCCATATTGTTAAAACGCTCAAGAGCAGTGTTGTAATGCTGCCATGCAAGTATCGTGGTGGGAACTAAAATAGCGCATTGCTTACCGTCGGCAATGCATTTAAAGGCGGCGCGAAGCGCTACCTCGGTTTTGCCGAAGCCGACGTCACCGCAAAGTAAGCGGTCCATAGGAACGCTACGCTCCATATCGTTCTTTATCTCGTTGGCACAGCGAAGCTGGTCCTCGGTTTCCTCAAAACTAAAACGGCTCTCAAAATCCGACTGCAAATCGCCATCACGACTAAATGCGTAGCCTTTTACCTGCATTCTCTTGGCATAAAGCGCGGTCAACTGCTTGGCTATATCCTTAACGGCTGATTTTACTCTTGTCCTTGTGCGTGACCACTCTGCCGAGCCTAATTTATTTAGCTTTACCGTTCCGTCTTCACGGTTTCCAATATATTTTGAAACCATATCAAGTGAGGTTACGGGGACGTATAAAGCGTCCTTTCCTGCGTAGCCGATTTTGATATAATCGCGTGTCATACCGCGTGTCGTGAGCTGTTGAACACCCTCAAAAACACCTATTCCGTGTGTTGCGTGAACGACGTAATCGCCCCTTTGAAGCTCTTCTAAAGAGCCGACGGCGGTACCTTTTTTAAAACGGCGTTGACGCTTTATAAGCGTGGCTTTTCCATGAACGGTCAACAAGGTTTTGGTTTCGGGTATTTCAAAGCCACTTGTCAGTACTCCGACGGTGACAAAAACGCCCTTTTCTCCTATGCGGTCGGGTTCTGCGCAAAATATGGCTTTAATGCCGTTTTCGTTTAATTCCTCGCACAAATTGGATGCGGCCTTTGCAGTGCCTGCAAGTATTACGGTAAGCTGGTTGTCGGCGTATTTTATATCCTCGCTCAACTGCTTTGCAGAGCCCGAAAAACCACTGGTTTGCTTGAAGTTAAAATTAACAACGGTCGACGGTGAAAGTTCATAATAAGCCTTTGGAAAGCTGTCGCAAAAAACGGCGCCTTGTCTTTTTAAAGCTTCTGTAAAGCTTACGCTATCAAGGTAGACAGAATGAAAATCGGGCGGTAAAACACCTTCTGTGAGCAGGTCCTTTATGTCCTCGGAATGAAGCTTTAAACAGGCGTCAATGTGTTCATAAACTGCATTATGGTCAAAGATAAATGCGGGTGATTTTGTGTTGTTATTTAAGCAAAAATAGTCAAAAAGTGTGCATTTTTCTTCAAAAACATACTGTAAATAGGCGTCAAAAGCAACGGGTAGACCGTTTTGAAGCCGTGTTATATCCTCTTGTAAACGGAGCTTTTGCTTTTCGCTTATTTTCTTTTTGTTTGTCTCCGCTTGTAATTTTTCGGCGAGTATTTCATAAGAATCGGGTGTGTTTTCCGAAACGGGAGTGATTTTTATTTCATCGAGCGAATCAGTGCGGCGCTGTGTATCGGTTTCAAACAATGAAATACTGTCAATTTCGTCACCGAAAAAGTCAATGCGGCAGGGCTTTTCAAGGTTAGGAGTAAAAAGGTCTATAATACTACCTCTTTGAGAAAATTGACCTGCGCCGTCGACCTGCTCGCTTCGGGTATAACCGCCTGCAACAAGGCTTGAAACTAATTCTTGCATATCGATTGTATCGCCGCTTTTTAAAGTAAAGCAGCGCGTTTTTAAAACACTTGGCGGAACGGTGGTGCTACATGCTGCCTCGGCGGATGCTAACACAACGTCAAAATCCCCCTCTAAAATTTTAGAGAGGGTGCCTAATCTTTCGTGCTCATATTCGTGTGAGCGCGAAACACCGTTTCGGAATGTATAGTCCCTTGCGGGAAAAATCGCAGTCTTGAGGCCCATTGACGTAAGGTCCTCGCTTATGCGTTCATTTTCGGCCTCACCGTCGGTTATTATCAGCGGCTTGATGTTTTCTTGTGCACAAAGTCCGCTTATAAGCATTAGACGATGGATGTGTGATACGCCTGTTAACGCTATTGGGTATGTGCGACGGCCTATTGCCGAGCGAAGACTTTCATAGTCGTCAAGCTTTTGCAGAGCCTTTAAAATAAATTTGTAATTCAAGTCCATATTTTACCTATTGTATTTATTCATAGCGTTGCTAATCGAGTCGGTTACTATTGTTTTTACTGCCTTTGCTGCGCTTAAAACAGCCTCATCAACAGCTTTTTTATCTTCGTCCTTTGGCTTTGAAAGTACCCAATCGGCAAGGTCGTAGTCGGGGTGGGGCTTTTGACCGACGCCGATTTTAACGCGAGGAAAATTGTCGGAGCCGCAAAGCTCAATTATATCCCTTAAGCCGTTGTGACCGCCATGGCTACCGCTTTTTCTTATTCTTAACCGTCCTGCGTCGAGCGATACATCATCCGAAATAACGATAACGTTTTCCATGCTTATTTTATAAAACTTTGTTATTTCGCTGACGGCTGCGCCCGAGTTATTCATAAAGGTTTG
>JAZRNK010000033.1:0-4065 GCA_045648145.1 Acutalibacteraceae bacterium
CATTCAAGCTGCATTTGTGCTTCAAACTGATTAATCATAAGAGAAACCGGTTTGTTTGATGTGTTTGCAAGGAAAGAAACTGCCGAAATTGTCATCATACAGTTTACAAAGAAATAAGTAAACATTTCGACAAGCGTTCCTTTACACTGAGGAATAAACACGTCCTTAATCATATTAAGTCGTGAAATTCCCATCGTATGCGCCACACCCTCTAAGTTTTCATTAATCTTGGAAAGAGAGTTATACATCATCAAGTAAGGAGATGCGATAAAATGCACAACGTTGACCATAACCAAAATTATTATAGTGGAGTATATAAGAGTTTTATTAAATGTGAGCACATAAGAAAGACCTAAAACAACACCAGGTATTGCAGCAGAAGTCATTGCTGATAAATGTAAAAACTTAGACGGCAACGACTTCATACGCGCTGAAAGATATGCCGTAACAAACGCGATTACCGTACCTGTCAACGCGGTTAAAAGCGCAATGATTATAGAATTAAGCAAATACTCATCTGCATGAAGCTTAATGGCTTTTTCTATGTTTTGCAAGGTAAAGGTTAAATTGTTTGGATAATCAACCGCAAATGCCGAAAGTATAAACGCCAAAATAGGCAACAATGTAAACGCACCTACCAAAATACATATTAAGTAAGATGCAAAAACAGGCAGCTTTTTATCATTTGGCGGACAAGGCTTGGTAACGTAAACCGAATTGGATTTATCGGTGTTAAGTAGATCTATAATAAATGCCACAACAGCAGGAATAAGCAATAACGAACCATATACCGCACCTTTTCCAAAATCCAGACGTCCGATAACCTCTTTATACATTACCGACGCTACCGTCATGTACTTTCCGCCGACCATAACCGGCATACCGTAATCAGTAATAATAAGCGTAAAGGTTGCAAAGAATACCGAAATCAACGGTTTTCTGATATACGGCAGCGTTATAGCGGTAAATTGATTCCATTTGGGAATACCCAAAACACGCGCCGCTTCGTAAGGAGAGTTGTCCTCGTAGCGAATAACATCTGCCAACATAAGATATGCGACAGGAAAAGCATACATTACAGAACCGGTTACAATTCCTAAAAGACCATATATACTGCCGTTAAGGTTGAAAAAACGGGTTATTATACCGTTATTTCCAAATAAAATTACAAGTCCCATACCGCTTGAAATCGAAGGAATGAGCATTGGCAAAGTGAACAGAACACCGAATATTCCTTTGAAGCGTATTTTGGTACGACCTATACAAATAGCAAGAACAAAGGCTAATGTGACTGTAATTAAGGTAGCCAAAGCGGTTGAAACTAAGGAATTAATTATTGCCGTTGAAAAAACAGGAGAACTTACAACGCGTTGAATACTTTGCCCGTCCATATAAGCAAACATTTTTATAAGCGGCACAAAAACAAGGGTAATGAATATTATAGAAAGTAAAATTTTAGCCAAATCAGGACGATTGATTTTTAACAATGAAAAACGTGATTTCATATTCAGTTCCTCACATATTTCATTAAAGAATCAATCTTGGTTTGTAAATTATCCAGCACAAAAGTGCGAACATAATCACTTGCGGGCTTTTCAATAATATTTTGCGGAGTGTCCAACTGTTCAATATTCGCTTCACGCATTACCATAATACGATCCGACATAGCAAAGGCTTCTTCCTGATCGTGAGTTATATAAATCATGGTAGTGCCAAATTCTTTTTGAATACGTTTAAGCTCGGCACGCAAGGAAAGTCTTGTGGCGACATCCAAAGCAGACATTGGCTCATCAAGCAAAATAATATCGGGCTTTAAAATAAGAGTTCGCGCAATGGCTACTCGCTGTTGCTGACCGCCCGAAAGCTCAGAAGGATATTTTTTAATATGTTCGGTAAGCTTTAGGTTTTCTATAATATCAAGCGCCATTTCACGAATATGCTGTCTTGAAGTTTTGTTTTTGTATTCTTTTCGTATTCTTAATGCGTATTCTACGTTTTGAAGTACAGTCATATTTTCAAACAAAGCGTAGTTCTGGAAAACAATGCCCATACCGCGCTCATACGGTGCCAAATTAGTAATATTCTTCCCATCCTTTAAGACAGTACCGCCGGTAGGCTTAAGAAGTCCTACTAAAATGCGTAAAATAGTGGTTTTACCACAACCCGAAGGACCTAATATTGAAAGAAATTCGCCTTCCTTAACATCAAAGCTAACACCGTTAAGTGTACGTTTTGAATCGAAAACCATTTCGAGATTATTTATATAAAGCTTTGTGTTTGACATATATTCACCTCAGTCTTTAAAAGGATTAATATTTCCATTTGTCAAGAAGCCTTGTCTTTTCTTCGATGGTATTGTTGCTCATATCGGCATAAACAATGTTTTGCGGATAATTTTCAACCGAATAAGTTTTGTCTTTAAAAATCTGCTCAGGGAAGAATTTTTCGTTAAGTCTGTAGCTATACTCGTTTATAAGATAGTCAAATACCTGTCTTACAGATTCACGCTGTTCTTTGCCCTTAATAATTGCCTGACCGTAAAGTGTAAAAGGAGAACCTTCTTCGAAGAAACAAATTTTTAAGGGTGCGCCTTGATTAATCTGTGTTACAGCCTGAGCGGTCATACCGAGTCCTATGGCAGCCTCACCTTGAACAAGCGCGTTTACAGGACCTGCTCCCGATGTTGTGTACTGATAAACATTATCGGTGAACTTATCGTAATAATCAAAAGCTTCTTCTTCTCCCCAAGCGTTAACCTGGCTTTTAAGGAACATATAGCCTGTACCCGATGATTTGGGGTCAGGCATAGAAATAAGTCCCTTGTATTCAGGCTTTAACAAATCCTCGTAAGAAGTAGGTTCGCTAAGACCTTTTTTCTTTAACGTATCGGTATTAATAACAATTGCACCGCTGTTGCGACACTGAACAATAAAATTATCACTTGCTACGGTATCCTGCATATAAATGGATTTATCGTAGGAAGAAAGGTCTGCAAATATACCTTTTTGGTCAAGCTGGGTCATATAAGCATATTCCAGGTCGTACGTTATATCACAGTCGGTTGCTGTGCCTTCTGCAAGTAATTTCGCGGCGTGGTCACCAGTCGAAATATATACAACCTGAATATCATATTCAGGAAATTTTTCTTCAAGACAGGCAGATAGGTCTTCTACAACATAATCTTCTACACTCGTGAAAATAAAGATTTCTTCCTTTTTAGGACCGCAGCCGGTAAATACTGCGCAAAAAAGCAAGCATATAACCAATACTGATGCTAAAATACTTTTAGATTTTAAATTTTTCATAGTAAATTCTCCTTAAAATTAACAATAGGTTGGGTCTAAACGTTTAAGGTCGGTAAAGCTGTCTATTTCGGTAATATCATCAAACGTACAGGGGTGCACTTCAACCTTATAATTACTTATACAATGCTCAAGCGCCACTTGGTCCCAATACCTTTCCTTACCGCCCGGCATTTCATATACGGTTTTAACGTCGTCACAAAGCCTTGCGCCGTCCTGCTGGTTCCAATATGAAATACCGTATACGTGGTAGCAATTATTACCGCCGATTTTAATTTTAGTGATAATTTTATTTTTGGTTTCAAAACACCAGTCATCAGTTTTCTCAACCGGAACACCAAGATAGTTAGAGGTGTACTGATATTTGTGAATTAAATCAGGGTTGTATAAAACAAGGTCTGCTTCTAACACATATGCATTCTGCAAAAGATGACGCACACACATAACCGAAGAAATGTTGTTGGCCTCATTATAAAGCGGATTATCAACAAAACGAACCATTGGGTACTTATACAGTAATTGGTCAAACTGTTCACCAAGATAACCTCTTACAATGTATATCTCTTCAATTCCTACCGCCACAATAGCATCTAATAAGGTATCAATCATCCTTTTTCCATTCACACGCACAAGCGGTTTCGGAGTGTTTAATGTTATAGGAACAAGACGTGAACCAAAACCCGCTGCAATAAAAATTGCCCTCTTAACACGATAAGGCTCCAACGCGGCAATTCCTTCTTCTGTTATGCCGTTTTCGTTAATA
>JAZRNK010000034.1:0-5222 GCA_045648145.1 Acutalibacteraceae bacterium
GGTATTTTCCGCGACGTTTATCTTCTTGTTCGTCCTAAAGGACATTTAAAGGATGTTTTTATAAAAACCGACATCAGCAATGATTATAAAACTGCTACCGTTAAAATTGATATTGATTCACCCATTTGTGAGGACACAATAGCAACAATTTTTTCACCCAACGGCGAAAAATTGACAGCAACAACGTTCGATTCTAACGGTCACGCTGAAATTATGATTGACGACCCACATATGTGGAGTGCAGAGTACCCCGAGCTTTATTCCTGCATTTTGGAAAGCGGCGACGAATTTATCAATCTTTCAGTCGGTATTCGCACAATAGATATCACAAACGGCGTGTTCCGTTTCAACGGCAGACCTATTAAAATACACGGTGTTAACCGACACGATTTTAATTGCAAAAACGGTTTTGTATGTTCATACGAAGATATTAAAAGAGATATGCTTTTAATGAAGCGTCACAATATCAACGCTATCAGAACTTCACACTATCCTAACAGCCCTTATTTTTATGAATTGTGTGACAAGATGGGCTTTTACGTTATGTGTGAAGCCGATTTTGAGTCGCACGGCACCGGTTGGCCAACACTTTCAAATAGAGGTACCAATATCAAACACTCGGTTCGTAATTTTATAGCCGATGATCCCATTTGGGAAGCACAAATTTGCGAACGCGCATCGGTAATGGTTGAGCACTTTAAAAACCATCCCTGTATTTTCTCTTGGTCTATGGGTAACGAATCGGGATACGGTTGCAACGTTGAAAAAGCCATTTTAAACACAAAAGAGCGTGATAACACCCGTATAGTTAACTACGAGTCAATCCCTCATCCAACGGACAATATTTCACCTATTATAAAAGAATATCCCGACTGTTTAGATATTATAAGCAGAATGTATGCTTCACCTTGGTTCTGTGACAATTACTGTACTGAGGCTAAGAAAACAAACTATCTTAAGCCGTTTATATTAATTGAGTATTGTCACGCCATGGGTAACGGCCCCGGCGACCTTCTTGAATACCAGAAAATAATGGAAAAGCACGACAACTTTATCGGCGGCTTTGTTTGGGAATGGTTTAACCACGGGCTTTTCATGGGCAAGGATGAATTGGGACGTAACAAATATTATTATGGCGGAGATTTTGACGAGGTCTTCCACGACGGAAACTTCTGTTGTGACGGTCTTGTTTCTCCCGACGTTCGTCCTATGCCGGGTCTTAAAGAGTTTAAAAACGTTATCAAACCCTTCTCTATTAAAGCTATAGATCTTGCTGCAGGTACGTTTGAGATAACAAACAAATACTATTTCAGCTATATGTCTAAATTGGAAGGCTCTTGGGAGTTTACAAGGAACGGTAAGGTTGTAGCATCAGGCAATATCGGTTCTTTGGCTATACCGCCAAGAAAAACCGAAACTGTTTCTTTAGGTTACAGTATGCCTGCAGACGGCAAATGTTATTTGAAAATTTCGTTTGCTTCTTACGGTAATGACAACATACCCGACGGAGAAATTTTGGGCTTTGAGCAGTTTGAGCTTCCAACCGAGCAGGTTTATACAGATAAAATTCCTTTTGGTAACATCAGCACTTTACAAAACGGCACCTTAATTACTGTTTTTTCTGACCGATTTGAGTACGTTTATGATACTAAAGCCTGTGCTTTCGTAAATATAAAGGTCGGTCAAAAAGAAATAATATCATCTCCTATGAAATTTAATCTTTGGAGAGCGCCGATTGATAATGACCGATACCAAATCACCGCTTTAAATTCAGCATGTTTGTCACTATCCGTACCTTACGAAACTAATACTACTGTATTAGAACATGACGGTTATGTTTCCATCACAGCCGATTTTATGCTTGCTGTACCTACTAAAGCGCCCCATTTAAAAATCAAAACCGAATGGTCGATTTTTGCTGACGGCAGAATTGAAATGCACAACGATGTGAAGTTAGGAAACGGTTTGACTTTCACACCTTTAACTGCTGAAAATTGTAAAACCGAACTCGACGAGTTGCAGTTATTTATTCCCTATTTGCCCAAATTTGGTATTTTAACTGAATTTGCAAAAGCTTTTGATACCGTTGAGTATTTTGGTATGGGACCGTACGCATCTTACGCGGATATGCACAACGCATCATTTATGGGTAGATTCACTAATAAGGTTTCGCGCGAGTTTACACAGTTTATTAAACCTCAGGAATGCGGAAACCATTACAACACTTATTGGACGTATCTACACGATAGCGACGGAGCGGGTATTATAGTTCAGAACGACAGTACACCATTTGAGTTCTCTGCTATTCCCTATACACCCAAAGAGCTTACAAAAACAGCTCATAACCATGAGCTGCCCGCTATTGAAAAAACAGTTCTTTCAATAGATTATAAGCAGTCAGGTTTGGGTTCACATTCCTGCGGCCCTGAACTTAATAAGAAGTTCCGCTTCTGTGAAAATGAATTTACATTTAACGTAACCTTCATTCCTACAGATAAATTTAATGAGGACCTTATTAATCTCTAATCCATAAAAAAGCAGTGTAGCTAATAGCTACACTGCTTTTTAAATTTTACACATTAATCATTAAAAAATTCTTTAACCTTATCAAAGAAGCTCTTTTGCTCTTTGTAGCAACTACCATCGGTTGCTTCGTCGAATTTTTTGAGTAAATCTTTTTGAGAATTTTTAAGATTTCTCGGTACTTCAACAATAATCTTAACGTACTGGTCACCGCGACCTGAATAGTTAAGCCTTTGTATACCCTTGCCTTTAAGCTTAAATTCGTCACCGGGTTGAGTGCCTTCGTGGATGGTAAACTTAACCTTACCGTCAAGTGTAGGTACCGTAATATCTGCACCTAAAGCTGCTTGGGTAAAGGTAATAGGAATTTCACAGTAAACGTCAAAACCGTCACGCATAAAAATTGGATGCGGACGAACCGAAATGTTTACGTGTAAATCACCATTAGGGCCACCGTTGGCGCCCACATCACCGCCACCGCGCAGGTTAATATACTGTCCGTCATCAACACCGGCAGGGATACTTATTTCACGCTCGGTAGTTCTTCTTATTTTACCCTTGCCGGCACAGGTTTTACATGGATTTTCGATAATTTTACCTGTACCACGGCACTTATCACAAGCACGGGTTGTTTGCATTGCACCGAAAGCAGTTCTTTGTGTCACATTAATATGACCTGTTCCGTGACAGGTGTCGCAGTTCTTAACGTCAGTGCCTTTTTGTGCGCCTGTACCTGAACATTCAGTACAATTTTCAATTCGAGTAACCTTGATTTTTTTAGAGCAGCCCTTAGCCGCCTCTTCAAACGAAAGTACAACTGAAGCCGAGGTATCTGCACCCTTTCGCGGCGCGTTGGGGTTAGCTCTTCTGCCACCGCCAAAGCCACCGCCAAAAAAGCTGCCAAACAAATCTCCAAGGTCACCGAAATCGGCACCACCAAAGCCACCGAAGCCATCAAAACCGCCAAAGCCACCTGCACCGCCACCGGCGCCGTAGTTAGGGTCTACACCTGCATGGCCAAATTGGTCATATCGTGCCTTTTTATTAGAGTCGGACAAAACCTCATAAGCCTCATTGACCTCTTTAAAGTTCTGCTCTGCTTCCTTATCGCCCGGATGTAAATCGGGGTGATATTTTTTTGCCATCTTACGATAGGCTTTTTTTATCTCGTCATCACCGGCACTTCGGTCAACGCCAAGCACTTCATAATAATCTCTTTTATCTGCCAAGTGCTAACACTCCTCAATATATGTAGCCGTTGGACGAGCGCTAAAAAGCGCCCGTCCGCTAATTAATTATTTCTTTGTATCATCAACGTCGGTATAGTCGGCCTCATAAACATTAGAGCCATCAGCACCACCGTTTTGTGCGCCGTCAGCGCCATTTGCCTGACCTGCGGCCTCCTGAGCTGCTTTATATACCTTTTCGGAAATTGCGTAAACCTTCTTCTGAAGCTCGTCGTGCTTTGTCTTAATGGCGTCAATATCAGTGCCCTTCAAAGCCTCTTTAAGTGCATCAGCAGCACCCTTGATATCAGTCTTTTCTTCCTCTGTAAGCTTATCGCCAAAATCTGCAATAGTCTTTTCAGAGGTGTAAACCAACTGGTCAGCATTGTTGCGGAGGTCAGCCTCCTCACGACGCTTTTTATCCTCTGCTGCATACTGCTCGGCATCCTTAACGGCCTTATCAATATCCTCTTTGGACATATTTGTGCTTGAAGTAATTGTAATAGACTGCTCTTTACCTGTACCTAAATCTTTAGCGGATACATTTACAATACCGTTAGCATCGATATCGAAGGAAACTTCAATCTGAGGGATTCCGCGAGGTGCAGGAGCAATACCATCGAGATGGAAAACACCTAATGTCTTATTATCTTGTGCAAACTCACGCTCACCCTGAAGAACATGAATTTCTACCGAGGTCTGACCGTCAGCTGCGGTTGAGAAAATCTGACTCTTTTTAGTAGGAATGGTAGTATTTCTCTCAATAACCTTGGTGCAAACGTGACCCATGGTTTCAATACCGAGAGAAAGAGGTGTAACGTCAAGCAACAAAAGTCCCTTAACGTCGCCGCCTAAAACACCACCCTGAAGTGCGGCACCGAGAGCTACACACTCGTCAGGGTTAATACCCTTAAACGGGTCGCGACCGATAAACTTCTTAACTGCCTCCTGAACGGCAGGAATACGGCTTGAACCACCAACCATAAGAACCTTATTAATGTCACTAGCATTAAGTCCTGAGTCAGAAAGTGCTTGACGAACAGGGCCCATTGTTGCTTCAACTAAGTCTGCTGTAAGCTCATTAAACTTAGCTCTGGTGAGTGTTGCCTCGTAATGCTTAGGACCGGTTGAGTCAACAGTAATAAACGGAAGGTTGATTTCGGCAGAGGTCATACCTGAAAGGTCAATTTTTGCCTTTTCTGCAGCCTCTTTAATACGCTGCATAGCCATCTTATCGGATGACAAATCAATACCGTTCTGAGCCTTGAAATCAGCAACAATCCAATCCATAACTCTCTGGTCGAAGTCGTCACCGCCAAGACGGTTATTACCGGCAGTTGCAAGAACCTCTTGAACACCGTCGCCCATTTCGATAATCGAAACGTCAAAAGTACCGCCGCCAAGGTCATAAACCATAACCTTTTGGTCGTCCTCTTTATCAATACTGTATGCAAGTGCTGCTGCGGTAGGCTC
>JAZRNK010000035.1:0-18812 GCA_045648145.1 Acutalibacteraceae bacterium
GAACCAAACTGCATAAGCCAACCAACCAAGCCCTCGCTAACCGCAGCATCGGTAGTAAACCTAAAAACATCATCATTCCCAAGATGTCTTATAAAAATCTTATCTCCAAATTTATCTATCATCTGATCGAGAAGATGCAGCTTACACTCCAAATCTATTTTGCAAAGCTGACCACCGAACATATTAAACACCTTACGAGCGTAATCAGCCGTATCAAAGCGTTGCTTATACTCACAAACCTCGCTGAAATGTCTGAATGGTTCCTTAGTAAGCTCTGCCGTTTCAATTCGGTCAACACGTAAATTTGTAAGGTTATCATACTTTTTGTTGTTGCCAATAAGATAATAGTGGTCAGAATCCCATAAAAGTGCATACGGGCTTATTACCATTTCTTTATAGGTGTATTCCAACTTTGTATTGTTCAAAGTGTATTTTCGATATTTTAATTTTACCTTTTTACGCTTTGATATTGCCTCGTTAAGCACGTTTATTATACTGTAAACCGACTCGTTTATGCATTTGCTTCGGTTTTCAATACAAATACGGTTGTGCATAAAGCTTAAGGCGTTTTTGCTAACCAAGCCCTCAAGCTTACCTACCAGCTCACGCGTTTTCTTATCTGTAATAAAGCCTGCCGACTGAACGGCATCAATAAGTAAGCAAACTTCTGGCACTTCAAACTCACGTTCGGACAGATAATAACCTCTTTTAGGCGTTGCCACCGCCTCTATTTCAAGCCCCAAATCTCTTATGTTCTCAATATCACGGTAAATTGACTTCCGCTCGGCAGAAATGCCTCTTTCTTCCAAAAATTCAATTATTTCATTAGCAGATAACGGATTGTCTTTATCGCTAAACTCTTTTAGTATTTGCCAAACACAAAGCGCTCTGGCACTTCCCGTTGTTTTAGCCATCTTGTCATTCACCCTTTTCGAAAAAATTTAAAAATTCTCTTCTTGAAAACAAAGAATTAAGTGCCGTCAACATCTGCGATGTTGACATACCCGTCGGCAAATTTTGTGACCTTAAAAACTGCTCACGCATACTACGACTGTCCTCATTACCCGAAAGCCCGATGTTATAAAGGTCTTGACGAGTAATTTTTTCACCCTTACAGGTGTCAGCCGCACCTGTTTCAAAATCTATACCTGCTATTTTAAAGGCTTTTAAAATAACCTCTTCGTTCAAGCCCTCAACGCCCAAAAGCCCCTCGGCTGAAGCGGACGTTTTACGCCTTTCTTTACCCTTTATTTCAGGTATGAAAACATTGGTGATTTTATCGTTAGGCAAAACACCGGTAAGATGCCCTCTTATCAAAAAACCTGCCGAATCACTGTCAGTCAAAATAATAACACCTTTTTTTTGGGCAACCCGACGCAGCATTTCAACCTTTTCTTTGTCTTTAAAAATCCTAAAACCGTCGGTGGTTATTATCTCAGCATCCAAGAATGACGATAGTCTGATTTTATCATATTTACCTTCAACTATAACTACCTGTGAAAGCTTTACCATTTTTATCTCCGATTAGCAACAATAAATAGATTTGTGATCAATTCTTCCAACAAAATCCTGCCATCACACCTTGAGCATTTAATTTTATTATCACATTCCTTTAATAACTTTAACGACTCAACCAGTTTGTTCTCATCAAACTTATTAAGATTGCGATTAGCCTCGGTAAGACGGAAAGCGGTGGCAAAATAGCCGAAATCCTTGGCAATACTGTCAGGCTTTTGTCCCACCGATTTTGCCGAAAAACAACGATACATATCTAAATAAACCGACTGTATAATTGTGAAAATGTATACAGGGTCAGTATTAGAATAAATCAAATCATCCAACAGCTTGTGCACACCATCAAGATCATTTTTTAATAAAAGCTTGGTCAAATTATAAACCGAAGCATCAATCGACCGCGAACAAACCTTGTCCACCATTGACGTGGTAATGTTTTCACCCTCTCCAACATAAAGACATAACTTTTCAAGCTCGTTTACAAGAATACCCAAATCATTAGAGCAGGTTTCTACCATGTATCTTGCGGTAGTAACGTCAAGTCTGCATTTGCGTCTTGCGGCACCTGCTTGAAGCATCTTGATAATATCATTCAAGTCTTTTCTGCCAAGGTGACAAACGGCTCCGCCACTATTATTGACCGCCTTTATCAGCTTGTTGAACTTTTCACCCGGCTTTTTTGGATTTATTTCCAACGTTTCAAACCAAATAATAAAAACAGTTGTAGGCGGACAATCAGCCACTGTTTCAATCAGTTTGTCAAGCTCCGACGCCGCAACCTTATCGACAGGGAAATCACAGAGGGTGACCACGCGCCTCGGACTCATCATAGGAAAAGCCATAACAGCATCGTAAACGTTTTGTATTTTAACGGCGCCATCAAACTGATTAATATTAAACTCCTCACACGCCTCGACCACCGAAGAAATCATCTTGTTTATGTAATTTTTTATGAGGTAATGCTCCTCACCAAAAATAACGTAACACGGCGCAAAATTGTTTGACTTTATGTGTCCTTTTAATTCATTCTCGGGCAAATAAGACTTGCCTGATTTATCTTGCATACATCCACGCCTTCCTTTCTTTAGTGATTTTTATTACGATTCGTTTTTCCAAGCTTACAACAATCTTTTTACTGTTAAGCATATCCATTTCTTCTTGCGACAATCCATTACAGCCTGTAACAACCGCAAAATCGCACCTTACGTTTTCAGGTATTGCCCGCGATGTTATTAGCATATTTATTTTACCCGTTTTGATAACATTCATATCGTACGAGCAGCAACCTATAACGACAATTTTGTTAAAACACTGCAGTTTGCAGACCAACCCGTATTCTGTATTTATAATATCGAGCGTCAGGTTATCGATTTCGGTTTCAAGGCTAACTTTATCATAAACCGTTTCAACCGTTTTGCTATATGAAATATTACTACAGTCCTGCGAAACCACAACCCTTTGAGGCGACACAGCCTTAATCAAAGAATTATAACCACCAAAGCAGGTTTGCTGCTGCGACGGTATAATAATTGCCTCTATATCCGTAACTCCTTGCACCTTAAGGTAATCGGCTATTTCATATCTATCAGCTTTATCATCGCCACAGCCTATTATAATACCCTTGCTACCTGAGGAAATAACGGTACAGAAGCCTCTACCTACGTCCATAACCGCAAAGGTCACACCATTATACCTAATAATATAATCCGACCATAAAGAAATCATAAGTAACGCCACAACAAAAAGCGTTACAAGTTTAACACCGCCAACACGTCTTAAAAGCAACCATATCGCAACAAGCGCCAAGCTTAAACCTACCCATAGTATAGCACTGTTACTGCCAAAAGCAACATATGAAAACGGCATTTTAGATAGCCATCGCACCACAAATATCATATACTTAAGCAATACAGAAGCTATAACAAACGGTGCATAGCAAAGAATATTTATTATCGGTACAAACGAAACAATAACACCCACCACTGCAAGTATCATTGCATATGAAACAACCGCACTTATAAGCATATTAGCAATCGGTGCCACTAAAGAAATATATCCAAACTCAATTATCTGTATCGGCAAAGTGAATAGCACTGCGCCGATTGACTGCACAAATACCAACAGCGCCTTATCTATCAATGATTTCAATTTGGCGTTATTAACCTTTATCTTATCACTCAACCTTATGCCGTAGGACGAAAAGATGATAACACCTAAAGTTGCACAGCAAGACAACTGAAAACTTAAATCCAACACATAAAACGGATTATATATAAGCATAGCCGTCACGGCAATGCCTAACGAATTTATAGAATCGCTTCTTTGTAAAAAGGCAGTGCCTAAAAGTGTTATGGCGCACATAATTCCTGCTCTTATGGCTGACGGCATAAACCCTGTAATAGCCACAACCGCCAAAAGCGGAATAAGTGAAATAAGCGCGGCCTTTCTTTTACTTAAAGCAAAAGAGAAAAACGACAAAAACATTCCACACAAAACGCTGATATGTAAACCCGATACCGCCGTTATATGAGATACTCCGCACAACCTGAAATCGCTTTCAATTTCACTGCTTAATGCACTTGTATCTCCTAGCAATATGCCTTTAAGCAATGCCGCCTCGTCACCCTTTAAATACGTGTCAATGCTTTTTCTAATTTGTTGTCTTAAATTGATGCATACTTCATAAAGAGAACTTCTGTGTCCCACAATCTTTGCCGACTCACAGCTTGCCGAAATGTATCTCTGCTCTGACAGCTCATATTTTCTGTAGAATAAATCGGTGCTTTTAAAAGTGACGGTTGCGCTTACAACATCACCCATCTTTGCAAACGCCGCATCCTCTGTATCGGAAACAAAAAGCTTAAGCCTTAAATCTCTTTGTGCTATATAATTGTTTTCTGATTCGTTGCGAACACTCACAACAAGTATAGTATAGCCATCTCCATAAGCCGGCTCTTCCGTAACGGTGCAAACTATACTTTTAGTTTCACCCACAAGCGATGCAGTCACATTGTTTGCCGACTTAAAAAGCAAACAGAAATAAATGCAAATTACACCGCTTATTAAAAACACGGCTGAAGTCTTTAAGCCTATTTTGTACTTATTTCTTAAAACAAATAGAATCACTGCAGCCAAAATCGAACAAAAAGCCAAGCAAAATACCGCTATCTCTCCGCTTATATACAAGACCACAGCCGATACCGTTATTATTGCTGCAATTAAGAAAGCCGGTCTTTTCATAAATTGAACTCACTTTTATATTCGCAAATATTTAATTTATTATACCAAAAGCAACCTTTTAAATCAACATCAATCTACAAGAATTGACATACGTCAAAAAAGGCCGTATAATAATTATTAGTAACAATAAATTTGAAAGGACAAGAAAAATGGATTCTCTCAAAAAAACAAACTGGAATGTAATTGCCACATCCGTTTTATGTATGGCGTTGGGCGTTGTACTCGCTATTTTTCCGCAGGCCGTCAACGAAATGATAACCTATGTCATTTCTGCATCAATGTTCATACTTTCAATCATCAGTTTTTACAATTTTTTCAAGAAAAACATTGAGATTAATTTCTACCGCAACGATTTAGTGTATGCCGTAGTAACCTTGGTAATCGGCATTTTTGTTTTAGCCAAGCGTGAGCTTATCATTTCACTTATCCCAACCGTTTTGGGCATTATAGTTATCATCAGCGGCGTTAAAAAGCTTCAAAACGCTATCGACCTGTTAAGAATTAAGTTGGATGGTTGGTTAGCAGTTTTAGTACTTGCATTAATAAACATCATTTTCGGTGTTATTATGGTTATTTTTTCTTCAAAAACCGCTACCGTAATCACTATTCTCATCGGTGTCGGTTTAATGTTCAGCGGTGCTACCGATATTTTCTCTACTCTTTGGGTAAACAACCTCGCCAAAAAATGCGAAAAAGAAGAAATAGAAATAGAAGAACAAGAATAAAGTTTGAAAGTTAAAGCCTCTCGGTCTATTAGAACCGAGAGGCTTTTTGTTTAGAAAAATTTTGAAATATAACCTTGAATTAAAATGAACAAAATAATAACAGGAATAATGTACGTACAGTACACTCTTAAAGCCTTCGGAAAAGCAAGTCCCTTGCCTATATTAGCTTCTTCAATAAAGTTATCCCAACCCCATCCATACTTTTTCAACGAACAGAACAGAACATAAACCATCGAGCCGATAGGCAAAATGTTATTACTGATAATAAAATCTTCCAAATCAAGTATTGTACTCTGTGCTCCCAAGGGCTCAAAGCCTGACAGGACGTTAAAACCTAAAGCACAAGGCAATGAAAGGATGATTACAGCCACTATATTAATAATACAAGATTTTCTGCGGCTCCATCCCCACAAATCCATACCAAACGAAAGAATATTCTCAAACACCGCAACAACGGTTGACAAGGCGGCAAAAATCATAAACAAGAAGAATGCCGCACCCCAGAATCGTCCACCAGGCATAGAATTGAAAATATTAGGCAAGGTCTGGAAAATAAGGCTCGGACCTGCGCCCGGCTCTACACCATAAGCAAAGCAGGCAGGTATAATTATAAGACCTGCGGCAAAAGCAACAAAGGTATCGAGCACAGCTATTGAAAGCGACTCACCAAACAGTCGGCGATCCTTATCAATATAACTGCCGAAAATAGCCATCGAGCCCATACCTATTGAAAGCGTAAAGAAAGCCTGTCCTAACGCGGCAAACACAACTTCGCCGAAATTAGAAGCAAACATCTTCTCAAAATCAGGCACAAGATAGTATTTAATACCTTCAACTGCGCCCGGCAATGTTACAGAACGCACTGCCAAAACAACAATAATCAACAGAAGCGCTACCATCATTATTTTGTTAACACGCTCAACACCTTTTTCAAGACCGAGTGAGCATATAAAGAAGCCAAGCACAACCGTCAGAACCATAAAACCGACAACTATAATCGGGTTGCTTGTCATCTCTGCAAATTGGTTTGAAACCTGCGTAGCGTTCTGCCCTACGAAATCACCTTTAAGCGTCTTAAAAAAGTAAGCAAACATCCAACCTGCAACGGTCGTATAGAACATCATAAGCAGATAATTTCCCAACATACCTATAACGCCAAAGGCATGCCATTTTGTACCCTTGGGCTCAAGCACCTTAAAGGACTCTGCTATGCTTTTCTTACTTGCTCTTCCGACGGCAAACTCCATTGTCATAATAGGAAGACCGAAAACCACCAAAAACAACAAATATATTAATATAAAAGCCGCGCCGCCATACTGACCTACGATATACGGGAAACGCCAGACATTACCAAGTCCTATGGCACAACCTGCCGAAATCAGAATAAATCCAATTCTCGAACCAAATTTTTCTCTTTCCATATCTCTTTACTCCTCAACAATTTCCTTTCACTCTCTTAAAATTTCCTCGCGAATTTTAAAGTGAACAGGTAAACCGTTTTTCTTCTCGGTAACCATTTCGCCTTGAATAAGAGGCAAGAAATATTTATAAGCATATTCGTTAACGTCTGCGCCATCGGCAGTTATCCACTCTTTAGGGAACATTTTTTCCTTATTTGCAACCTCGGATGCGGGTATTGTTTCAATAGCAACACTGTAAGGCACGTCACTCACACGGCGGAATCGCATCATTTTTCCGGTCTCACCATTAATGGCGGTTGTTACAGCCTTAGCGGCTATAAGCACTGCCTCATCAATATCGGTTTTCGAGCATATATGCGATGAGCAACGCTGCATAACGTTCAACTCTATCGAACGAACCTTACAACCGATTTTATCGCGAACGAGATTTTCAAGCTGTTTGCCAACACCCGAAAGGTATTTATGGCCGAAATTATCAACAACACCGTTTCTGAACTCATCACCCTCAAGCTCAATACCTTCCGAAACGGCAACAATAACCGCCTTATGTTTTGCCTGCTCACGCTTTACATCGGCAATAAATTTCTCGCCCGAAAACTCAACCTCAGGCAAATAAATCAAATGCGGTGCAGTTTCACCATTGGTACGAAGCACACAGGTAGAAGCCGTAAGCCAACCTGCATGACGGCCCATAATCTCAATAATAGTAACCGACTCAATACTGTAAACCGAGCTGTCACGAATAATTTCCTGCACGGTGGTTGCAGTATACTTTGCTGCCGAGCCAAAACCGGGTGTGTGGTCGGTTCCGCAAAGGTCGTTATCAATCGTTTTGGGAATACCTATTATTTTTACATCTATCCCCTTAGACTCGGTGTACTTGGAAAGCTTGTCCACAGTATCCATCGAATCGTTACCGCCGATATAGAAAAAAGCCTTTATGTTGTGCTTTTTAAAACAAGATATTATCTTGTCGTAAACCTCACTATCGTCCTCAAAATTCGGCAATTTGTATCTACACGAACCAAGCACCGTTGACGGTGTCTGTTTCAAAAGCTCCATATCCTCGTTGGTCTTTATTATGGTCCTTAAATTAATAAGATTATCCTTAATAATGCCCTCAATACCGTTAATTGAGCCAAACACAGCATCAATCTGCGGATTTTTCAATGCCTCGCTAAAAACACCGACAAGCGAAGCGTTAATGGCACATGTAGGGCCACCCGACTGAGCAACTGCAATATTCATGTATTCTCCCCCTGCGAGTTATATTTCCAATGCGATAATATCACATTTTTTACATAAATTCTACCATTTTTAAACAATTTACTCAATTTTTAAATATTTTTTGGTCACATAAAGCAGCGCAAACGGCAAACAATAACTACAAAATTAAAAAAGGATTGATTAAAAATGAAAACTTTCAATAAACTTATTCCCCTAATCTTAGCAATACTTTTAATTTTAAGCTTTGCCGGCTGCAAGCGTAAGGATACCGACCCAAATTCATCCTCTGCAGGCTCACAGACCACCGTTTCAAAATCATACAAAGACGGTGAATACAAAGCTTCAGCACCCACCTATGACGACAGCGGATACAAAGCCACCGTTAAAGTAGTTGTTAAAGACGGTACCGTTTTTTCGGTCGACTGCGATGCCGAGCACAAGGAAAACGGTACTAAAAAAAGCGTTTCTGAAAGTGGCAATTACGGTATGAAGGCCGGTGGTGCTCAGCATGAATGGCACGAGGAAATAGCCTATTTTGAAAACTATGTTGTTGATAACGGATTAAACAACATACCGACCGACACCGAAGGTCGAACAAACGTAATCACCGGTTGTACCATTAAAATCAGAGATTACGTCGAGCTTATTAACGAAGCTTTAGATAAAGCCGCTAAATAATTTATTGTTCAACAAGCTTTACGGTTGGCGGTGTTGTAGTATAATCTGCCTTTAACCCTGGCGACAAATAAATTTTACCATCCTTATCATAAAATACCGTTTCGGCGCCGAACAGCTTAGCAAGTTCGGTGCCTTTTTCTATACCTAACGACAAGCAGGCGGTAGAAAGCGCATCGGCCTTAGCCGAAGAATCGGCAATAACGGTAACTGAATAAATACCGTTGTCAGTAGGATGGCCCGTTTTTGTATCAATAATATGATGATACAATTTCCCGTTTTCTTCAAAATAGCGTTGATAAACGCCCGAGGTAACGGCAGTTTTGTTGTTTATAATCAACGTCAAAACCGACTCACCGGCTTTACCAAAGGGCTTTTGCACCTGAACTGAATAAGGCAAGGTGCCCTCCTGCCCCATGACCATGACGTTACCACCTAAATTTATAACCGCCTTGGTTACGCCGTTTTCCTGTAAATACGCTTTAATCTTATCGGCAATATAACCCTTAGCAATACCGCCAAGATCTATCGACATGTCTTGAGGTAATGTTACAGTTGTACCGTCCAACTTTACTTTTTTATAGTCAACTCTATTAAGATGAGCATCAATTTCCTCTTTTTTTGGTGCGGTGGTGGCATTCATAACATCCCACAGGTCTACCAATGCCGCAACTGTAATATCAAACATACCGTCGGATTTTTCTGAAACGGATGCCGCAATATCAATAATCTCGCGGGTTTCAGGGCTGACACTTACCGCCTTGCCCTTTGATGAGTTTATTCTATAAATATCACTGTTTTCGTTGTATCGGTTAAACAACGCATCGTACTCCTTACACAGAGCAATCGCACCATTTAACACCTCTTGATTTGAGTCGTAAACAGTTATCGTCACGACCGTATCCATCATAATCTGTGTTGATGATAACGGCTTACTTTCCTGCTTACATGAGCACAAAAATATACTCATTGCAAAGAAAATTGCTAATAATTTTTTCATTATCTATACCTCTAAGCAATTAATGCTTGTAAATTATTGGCATTACACATTAATATTAAACAACATAAACCGACACAAGTCAAGTAAGGCTATTAAAACCTGCTTGTAAATTCTAAAAAAATGTGTATACTTAAATTTGAAGGCGGTGACGTAACTTGGTTAAAAAAGCAGATATTTTATTGGCTGTGGCAATAATTGTTTTTTCAATAAGCTTTTTACTGGTTACTTATATGTTTTCGCTTGACGGTTCAACCGTAACGGTCACCGTTGATAATGAGGTTTATAAAACCTATGCTTTAAATAAGGATATTACCGAAACCATAAAGACAAAATATGGTGTCAACGTTATTTGTATAAGTAACGGTAAAGTAAGTATTGCTTCGGCCGACTGCCCCGATAAATATTGCGTTTCTCACGTCCAAATAAGCGAAAATGGTCAGACCATCGTGTGTTTACCGCATCGACTTGTGGTTGAAGTGGAGGGCGACTAATATGGTTAAAAAATGCGCATATTACGGTAGCCTTTTAGCACTTGCCATTATATGTGGATATGTTGAAATGCTCGTTCCGTTCAACTTCGGAATACCGGGAATAAAATTAGGTCTTGCCAATATAGTGGCCGTCTACATTCTATACAAAAATGGCTTTTTTGCCTCACTTACAGTAAATACCTGCCGCATTGTTTTATGCACCTTGCTTTTCGGCAATGCTATGAGCTTGTTTTACTCGCTTTGCGGCGGTGTTTTAAGCCTTTTGGTTATGCTTATTTTCAAAAAGATAAAGTACTTCTCGGTTGTCGGTGTAAGTGTTGCAGGTGGAACTGCACACAACATCGGTCAACTATTAGCCGCCTCGCTTATTATAGGTGCGAAAGCCTTAACGTACTATCTGCCGTTTTTAATGATTTCGGGTGTTGTGACGGGTTTTTTAGTGGGCATTGCAACACATTATCTTATCAAACGAATTAAAACACATCAAATTTAGGAGGGTTAATATGCTAAGATACCCTAAACAAGACAGTTCCAATTTGACAGAAAATTTAATTTATTGCGATTTTGAAGCAAGGGTTGAAAAATTTGTTTCTCAGCTCTTGTCGGGGTACACCCCTGCAAAATACCACGAAATAAAGGTTATACACGATCCCGTATGGGGCACTATAAAATTTTCACCGTGGGAATTGCAGCTGCTCGACTCTCCGCTTTTACAACGACTCCGCAACGTCAATCAGTTGGGCCTCGCCGTGCTTACCTACCCTTCTGCAACCCACTCCCGTTTTGAGCACACCTTGGGTGTTACAGCACTTACGGCCAAAATGGTTGACAGTATAAACGACAACGGCAGCCTACCCGACAATAACAGCGTTAGCGTTTCATATAGCGATCTGTCAATGCTACGCCTTGCCGCTTTATTGCACGATATAGGCCATTGCTTTTTCTCACATTTATCCGAAAAAATGTACGGTGAAACAAAGGAATTTATTGAATTAAAAAACTCCTTTGAAATATTTCGCTCTGCTCAACCGCACGAAATTTTCGCCTACATAATAATCAACACTCCGTCATTTAAAAAGTTTTTTGAAAGCGTTGACTTCCCCGAGCAGAAGAACGACTCTGTAGTTTCCTACTCGGGTAACGGATTCTTTGACGACATCGGCAGAATGATTATCGGTGCACCCATAGACAAGGTCTTTTCTTCCAACGGCAAACTTTATAAAAAATATTACCTTACCGAGATTATAAACGGTCAATTTGACGCCGACTCACTTGACTATCTCCGCCGTGACAGTTACATAACAGGTCTGTCGCTGACCTATCATATCGACCGCTTTTTATACAAAATCAAAATGGTAGACCGTGAGGAAATTGATAACGGCAATTTAACATACGGCAAGCATTTGACCGTTTCGGTGTCAGGCGTTTCTACGGTGGAGGAAATGATTTTCGGCAAACAAATGCTCACCCGTTACATATACCAGCACCAAAAGGTTTTAGCAACCGACGTGCTTGTTTATGACATAGTCAGTGGTTTAAAGTTTAACGGAAAATTAAGTCACCCGTGCGATTTTCTGTATTACTGCGATGATGATATTTACAAAATTTATGACGAAAGCGGCGACAGCGACTTTTTGGTACCCGTAAGCAAAATGGTGGTCGACAAGGATTCGAAAAAAACCATTTCCGACATTGTGCGCCGAATAAAGATGCGTAGCTTACCCAAAAAAGCACTGGTTATAAATATGTCCAACATCGTTTCGATTATGGACAAAGAAAACGCCTCGTTACAAGAAACCTACCAACACCTTCACGACATTTTTTACAGTGGCGGCTTAAGGCGCGAAATAAGAAATGAAGCGTGGAAAATTTGCGAAAGCACTAACACTGACAAAGCTTTAATAGACAGTATGGACATCTTCTATTCTGTGCCCAAGCCCACCACCGCCAAAAACTATACCGATGTTTTTGTTGCGGCGCATGACGGCGGCATCGTATTTCTGTCCGAGGTCGCCGACCTAAATGACTGGGCAAATGAATTTTCAAGCAGAGCATGGAACTCCTACGTTTTCTCAACCTCCCAAGCGTTACCAATAGTAAGTCTGGCCGCCAAACGCGTTTTGGAACGCAAAGGAATAGTCTTTAAAGAGGATAAAATCTTTGTCAACCTAAAACACCATAACGAAATTGAAAAAATCAATAAATAAAAAAGATATGCACGAAAATAATTTTCGTGCATATCTTTTTTTATACTAACAATACGTCGGTCACAAGCATAACGCAAAAGCCAACCAAAAGAGCGTAGGTTGCGCCTTTCTCATTTCCATGAGAATGTGTTTCGGGAATCATTTCATCACTTATAACATAAAGCATTGTTCCACCCGCAAAGGCTAAAGCGAATGGCAACACCGCCGAAGCAATACTTACAGCAAAATATCCCACAAGCGTTCCCACAACCTCAACAAGACCTGTTATCAGAGCACAAACGAAGGTCTTTTTAGGCGTTACTCCTGCCGCAAGCATCGGACCGATTATAACCATACCTTCAGGTATATTTTGCAGAGCAATACCTCCTGCAATCGTCAACGCCTGTGACATATCACCCAAACCAAAACCCACACCTGCCGCTATACCTTCGGGTAAATTGTGTATTGCTATTGCCATAACAAACAACAGTACCTTATTTAAGTTATCATTTGCGTGTTTCTCCCCATTGCCTACAATCCTATGAAGATGAGGAACGAACTTATCTATCAAATCAAGGCACATTGCACCGACGAATATACCGATAATAGTGATTATAATACCGTATTTTCCGCCGTAATTAATTGATGGCAGTACCAAACCCAACACCGCCGCAGCAAGCATAACACCCGCGGCAAACGATAACACTATATCAGAAAATTTATGAGATATCTTTTTAAAAACAAACCCAAATATTGAGCCTATTACCGTAGCCGCTCCAACACCGAGAGCAGTAAGTAAAACAATATACATAAGTTACTCCTAAAAAAAGCCACACTGCAGGTATTTGACTTGCAGTGTGGCTTTTAAAACTTATTCTTCGCTGAAATTGGATTTATCAACGCCACAAAGCGGACAAACAAAATCGTCAGGCAGGTCTTCAAATTTTGTTCCAGGTGCTATACCGTTATCGGGATCACCTACTGCCTCATCATATACCCAGCCACAAACGTCACATACATATTTTTTCATAAAACTTTCCTCCAAGCATAAAACTTTTTATACTATTATTTACTGATTTTGAAAAATTATTAAATGTCTGCTTTCCAAAGACCGTGCAAATTACAGTACGCATAAACCGCAATCGGCTTTTCGTCAGCAAGAGCAAACGTAACCGTCGGCTCTGCACCGGGAGTAAGGCATTTACGCTGACCGCCTCTGTCGGTCTGAAGATAAACCCAGGTAATGCTATGCTCCTCAGTCATGGGATGTAATACCGAGCCAACTACAACCTTAACAGAGTTGTCATTAACCTCAACTACGGGAATGTGCTTTTCCAAGCTTGCCTCAACCGTACCGGGCTCTAACTGCTTCATTTTCTGTCCACAGCACATCATAGGGACACCTGCGTCGTGTATCATACCTACAATGTTACCGCAATGCTCACAAATGAAAAATCTGTTGTCGTTCATAATAATTCTCCTTTTATATATAAATTATTCTATTGGTTCAAAGTCCGAAGCGCCGTGCTTACAAAGAGGGCAGACAAAATCTTCAGGCAAGGTTTCACCCTCGTACACAAAGCCACACACCTTACATACGTAGCCTTTTTTACCATCGGTCTGAGGTTTCGGCTTAACGTTGTTCTGATAATAGGTGTAGGTCATAGTTTCACGGTCAGAAATCACTCTTGATTCTGTAATCGAGCAAATAAACATACCGTGGGTATCAAGGTCAACATACTGTTCAACCTTTAAAGACATAAACGAATTAATATATCTCGGCAAAAAAACAAGACCGTTATCAGAACGAAGCGGCTGACAGTTTGCAAATTTATCAACGTTTCTGCCACTTACAAAGCCAAAGGCCTCAAACACAGAGAACGGTGCTTCAACCGTCAGACAGTTAATATTCATTTTTCCCGTCTGCTTAATAATATGATGTGAATAGTTTTCTTTATTAATAGTAACAGCAATACGGTTAGGTGTATTTGTTACCTGTGTAACGGTATTAACAATCAAGCCGTTATCCTTTTTGCCGTCGTTAGAGGTCACAACATACAGACCGTAACCAATATTAAACAACGCCGACAAATCATTCTTATTTGCCGTTGCATCCTGTCTTGCAAGATAGTCTTTACAGAGTTCTTTACTTAACTCATCCAACTGTGCAATACTCTCATCGTTTAATGCCGATAAAATCTTAACGGTTGTGTCAGCAAAGGTGAGATTGTTGCATTTTTCAAGCATACCCTTCATAACCTTAGCAGCAAGAGGCGCCCAGCTTCCATTCTCAATAAAAGCTACGGTACGGTTGCTAAAATTACGCTCGGTTAAATGATTTATAAACTCACGCATAAAGGGGAAAATCTCGGCGTTATAGGTGGTGGTTGCAAGGACAATTTTACTATATCTGAAAGCATCCTCAACCGCCTCTGCCATATCACATCTTGCCAGGTCGTTCACAACAACCTTCGGGCAACCGTTGGCGCGAAGCTTATCTGCAAGCAGCATAACTGCCTTTTTAGTATTCCCGTAAACCGAGGTATATGCTATCACAATACCCTCTTCCTCAGGCTGATAGCTCGACCAGGTGTTATAAAGATTAATATAATATCCCAAGTTTTCTTTCAAAACGGGACCATGCAAGGGACAAATGATTTCTATATCAAGCCCTGCTGCTTTTTTAAGCAGGTTTTGCACCTGTGCGCCATATTTGCCGACAATACCGATGTAGTAACGTCTGGCTTCACAAGCCCAATCCTCTTGAACGTCCAATGCGCCGAATTTACCAAATCCGTCGGCTGAAAACAGAACCTTATCGGTGCTATCGTAAGTAACTATAACCTCCGGCCAATGAACCATCGGTGCTGTAACGAAGGTCAAAGTATGTTTACCCAAAGAAAGAGTATCGCCCTCGCCTACAACAACCTGTTTGTCGGAAAAATCGGTACCGAAAAAGTTTTTCATCATTACAAAGGCCTTGGCAGATGAAACAATTTTTGCATCCGGATATGCCTTGACAAACTGATTGATATTGGCAGAATGGTCAGGCTCCATATGCTGAACTATCAAATAATCAGGCTTACGGTTGCCCAAAGTATTCTGAATATTGTCCAACCATTCGTGTGTAAAGTTGGCATCAACCGTATCCATAATTGCGATTTTTTCATCAATTATCGCATAAGAGTTATACGCCATTCCGTTTGGAACGTCATACTGACCCTCAAACAAATCAATTTTATGATCGTTAACGCCGATATATTTAATATCATTTGTAATAGCCATAATGTTTCACCTCTTAATATTTCTAATCAAAGTATAACACACATTTATTAATTGTTCAACCGAAGTTGTCAATTTATTCAAGAATTTTTCCATCGGTAGAAATAGTAACTACCTGCCACGGTATAAATTTTCCACTCTGCTGCAACGCCCTTTTAACAGCGTTTTCTAATCCGCCGCAGCAGGGCACCTCCATACGCACGATTTTCACACTTTTTATATTGTTATTAACAATAATCTGTGTCAACTTATCGGCATAATCGCCCTCATCAAGCTTTGGACAACCGATTAAGGTGATATGATTATGTATAAAATCATTATGGAAATTACCGTAGGCATAAGCCGTACAGTCGGCAGCTATCAGTAGATTTGCATCATCAAAATACGGTGCGTTTACGGGCACTAATTTAATCTGACACGGCCACTGCAAAAGCTGACTTGTCACAACCGACGCTTTAGTTGCTTGAATAGGCGCTTCTCTTTTGATTGCCTTAGACTGTGTTCCAGGACAACCGCACGGAAGCTTAGCCTGTACCTTTTGCAATTTTGATTTAAGCACCGCATCCTCGTTATAGACAGCGGCTTCCCTCTCCTCAAAGGTTATTGCGTTAGTCGGGCACGCGGGCAAGCAATCGCCTAAGCCGTCACAATAATCTTCTCGGGTTAGTTTTGCAACACCGTTAACCATTTCAATCGCACCCTCATGGCAGGCCGCGGCACAATTGCCGCAACCGTTACATTTTTGTTCATCTATCTTAATTATTTTTCTAATCATAATATTCTCCTTTTATTTTTAAAAGCATTTTCCGTCCTTGCAGTCCTCTGCCGAACCACAACGATAACACAACTCGTTAGAACACTGTCCCTTTTCAAAAAAACTCACAATGTTCTCGATTGTGGTTGAAGCGATATTTTCAAGCGCCTCCTCGGTCAAAAAAGCCTGATGGGACGTCACAATAACATTAGGCATCGAAATAAGTCTTGCTAAAGTATCATCTTCCATAATGTGTCCCGAATTATCCTCAAAGAACAAATCGGACTCTTCCTCATACACGTCAAGACAAGCAGCACCAACCTTACGAGATTTTATCGCATTGAGCAAGGCCTCTGCATCAACTAAAGCACCTCTTGAAGTATTAAGTATTACAACGCCTTGCTTACATTTATCCAGCACTTTTTCATTAATAATATGACGTGTTTCTTCAGTTAAGGGGCAATGCAAGGAAATAATGTCACTGTTAGCAAACAGTTCGTCAAGCTCTACATATTTAATCGTATCGCCGTTATCCAATTCCTTAACGGGATATTTGTCGTAGGCAAGCACCTTCATTCCAAAACCGCGGCAAATATCTATAAACACTCTGCCGATACGGCCTGTGCCTATAACTCCAACCGTTTTGCCGTAAAGGTCAAAACCGGTAAGACCTGCAAGACTAAAATTAAAATCTCTGGAACGAATATACGCTTTATGAATTCGTCTTATAGAGGTCAGCAGCAGCGCCATTGTATGCTCTGCAACGGCATAAGGTGAATATGCAGGAACACGTAAAATATGAATTTTGCCATAGGCATACTTCATATCCACGTTATTAAAGCCGGAGCAACGCAATGCCAAAACCTTTACGCCCATTTCGTACAAACGGTCGATAACAGCAGGATTGACAGTATCGTTTACGAAAGCACATACACCGTCATATCCTTGTGCCAAGCCAACCGTATCCTCGTTAAGCTTTGCTTCGAAATATTTAAATTTCACTCCGTACTCTTGACCATATTTATCAAACGACGGTTTGTCGTAAGGTTTTGTATCAAAAAAAGCTATTTTCATAAAATTGCCTCCTTGCTTTTCTGAAAATATTATAGTACAATTACGCTGTAAATTATGTTGAAATTTCAACAAAACGGAGAAAAACATGCAAAAATATTTAGAAATTTTAAAAAATTGTCCCCTTTTTTTCGATATTGAAGACGAAAATCTAACAAGAATGCTACACTGCCTCGATGCAAAAATAGTGTCCTTCGATAAAAAATACACCATTTTTGCCGAGGGCAAGCCGGCAAAATATATCGGTGTTTTGCTATCAGGCTCAGCGCAGATAATACAGATAGACTACTACGGCAACCGCAGTATATTAGCCGAAATCAACCAAAGCGAAATGTTCGGTGAAGATTTTGCCTGTGCCGAGGTTTCTGCAACACCCGTTGCTGTTATTGCCAACGAGCCCTGTGAGGTTATGCTTATTGACTGTGGTCACATTCTGCACACCTGCTCTAATAACTGTGGTTTTCACCAGCAGTTAATTTTTAATTTAATGAAAAGCCTTGCCGTTAAAACACTTTCATTTTTAAACAAAATTGAGGTAACTTCAAAGCGGTCTACCAGAGAAAAGCTTATGACGTATCTGGCTTTACAAGCTAAAAAATTTGGCACGAATAGCTTTAACATTCCCTTTGACCGTCAAGAGTTAGCCGATTATCTTGAGGTTGAAAGAAGCGGTCTGTCTGCTGAAATCAGTAAGCTTCGAAATGAGGGAATTATTGAAAGTCATAAAAATCAGTTTACGTTGTTGCAATAAATAAAGAGGGACACAGTAATTATTGTGTCCCTCTTCTTTTCATATACTTTAGATTTTTATAATACCGAATGCATTAAGCACGGATGAAATCAAGATAAGAATAATGCATATTGGAGCAATATATTTTATTACTACAACAAAAAGCTTCTTGCTTTTGAATTTTACCGACTCACTCTCTACTTCTTCAATAATAGCCTTTGGTTTAATAATGTAACCAACGAAAATACTGGTTATTAAAGCAACTATCGGCATAATAATGTTGTTACTAATAAAATCGAAGAAATCAAGGAATTGCATACCGATAATCTTGACGTTTGCCCAGATACCATATCCGAAAACCGAAAGAAGTCCAAGAACGACACTTCCAATAAGAACCAGGATGCAGGTAAACGTTCTATTCCATTTGAATTTGTCAATGAAAATAGAAACAACAGTTTCCATCAAAGAAATTGATGAGGTAAGCGCTGCAAGTAA
>JAZRNK010000036.1:0-16903 GCA_045648145.1 Acutalibacteraceae bacterium
TTGGCAGTTTTGTAAATGCTAAAATTACCGAGTTTGACGGTGTACTACACGGAACAAAGATAGATTAAAGGAGAAAATAAAATGGATATTATTGAAGCAGCAAGACAGCTTGGCGCTGCCATACAGAGCGATGAAAGATACAAGGCTTATCAAGAGGCTAAAAAGGCGAGTGACGCTGACGAGGAATTACAGAAGCTTATTGGTGAGTTTAATATTGCAAGAATGAGCATTGATAATGAGCTTGAAAAGGGCGATGAAAAGTCGCAGGAGAAAATCAGAGAATTTAACGTCACCATCCGCCAGCTTTACGGAAAAATTATGTGTGTTGACAGTATGATGGAATATAACAAGGCTAAAGCCGATTTGGATGCCGTTATGCAAAGGGTTAACGGAATTATAGATTTAAGCATTTCGGGTGAAGACCCTGCTACTTGTGAGCCTGCAGAGGGCTGTACTGGTAGCTGTGCAACCTGTGGCGGTTGTCATTAATCAGTAGTTTTACATTCGTTGCGAAGGGGATTGGATTAAAGTGGCACAGATGTCACCCATGATGTTACAGTATCTTGATATAAAAAAGCGTAATCAGGATAGTATTATGTTCTTCCGCGTGGGCGATTTTTATGAGATGTTTTTCGAGGATGCCGAAACTGCTTCACGTGAGCTTGACCTTGTTTTAACGGGTAAGGATTGCGGTCTTGACGAGCGTGCGCCTATGTGCGGCGTTCCGTATCATAGCTGTGAGGCATACATTGCGCGTCTTATAAAAAAAGGCTACCGTGTTGCTATATGTGAGCAGACCGAGGACCCGTCTACTGCTAAGGGTATTGTTAAACGTGACATAGTGCGTGTTATAACTCCGGGTACTGTCTTGGAAGACAGTATGCTTGACGAGGCAAACAACAATTTCCTTGTTACCTTGTTTTTCGAAAACGGCGAGTTTGGTCTTTGCTTTATTGACGCTTCGACGGGCGATATGAACGTTACCGAAATAAAGGGACAGGATGCCGTTAACCGTGTTATCGGTGAACTTGGCAGATATAATCCGAGCGAGATAGTGACGGTTAATGAATTTTCACAGCAAAAAGAGCTGTGTTCGTTTGTTACCGATCGATTGCAGTGCTGTTTGACGGCCGTTGATAACGAGCAGTTTGACAGTGGCATTGCTGAAATTGCCATTTTAAAACAGTTTAATATAAAAGACGTCGCTGAAAAAGGCTTGGTTTCGGGTTCAATGGCCGTAAGGGTAGTCGGTGCTTGTCTTAACTACCTTGAGCGTACACAGATTAGCGGAATGGAGCGCATTTCGAATATTCGCACCTACACTGACAATCAGTTTATGAGCATTGACGTTACCGCAATGCGTAACCTTGAGCTTTGTGAAACCATGCGCGATAAGGAAAAGCGAGGCTCACTTTTGTGGGTGGTAGATAAAACCAAGACCGCAATGGGTAAGCGTCTTATAAAGAAATGGATTAAGCGTCCGTTGATGGACGTTATGCCGATAGAATCGCGCCTTAATGGCGTTGACGAGCTTGTTGGGAACTCGGTTGCAAGAAGTGAACTAAGAGAGCTTTTGGCAGGTATTCACGATACCGAAAGGCTTATGACACGTATTGTGTACGGTAGCGCAGGCGCGAGAGAGCTGCGTTCACTCGAGTCGGCATTTTCAAAGCTTCCTGCCGTCAAAGACTTGTTAAGTCAGTGTAAAAGCCGTATATTGACCAACGCGGCAAATGAAATTGATGTTTTAGAGGATGTCTGTTCTTTGATTAATGCGGCTATTGTTGATGAGCCACCGTTTACCGTTCGTGAGGGTGGTATTATCCGCGAGGGTTACAATAGTGAGGTTGACCTTTTGAGGTCGGATATGGCCGATGGAAAGGGTATTATAACTCAGGTTGAGGCTTCAGAACGTGAAAAAACAGGTATTAAGACCTTGAAGGTCAGATATAATAAGGTTTTTGGTTATTACATAGAGGTTACCAATTCGTTTAAAGATATGGTGCCCGAAACCTATATCAGAAAACAGACTCTTGCTAATTGTGAAAGGTATATTACCGAGGAACTCAAAACTTTAGAGGCAAGGGTGCTTGGCGCTAAAGACCGTAGTGTTCAGCTTGAGTATCAGTTGTTTGAAGAGGTCAGAAAAACAGTGGCAACTGCTTTGCCTAGGGTACAAAAAACCTCTGACGCACTTGCAACGGTGGATGTTTTGGCATCCTTTGCCGAGGTTTCTTTCGCTAATAACTACTGCCGTCCTGTGCTTAACACTAAAGGTACGTTGAATATTGTTGCAGGCCGTCATCCTGTTGTTGAACAGTTGGGGCATGCTCCTTTTGTGCCTAATGATACCGTGCTTGACGGTAATCAGAACAGATGCGCTATCATTACGGGACCTAATATGGCAGGTAAATCTACATATATGCGTCAGGTTGCCATTATCGTTTTAATGGCGCAAATGGGTTGCTTTGTACCTGCCCAGTCGGCTGAAATTCCCATAACCGATGCGATTTTCACAAGGGTAGGTGCTTCGGACGATTTATCGTCGGGACAGTCAACCTTTATGGTAGAAATGAGTGAGGTTGCAAACATATTGCGTAATGCAACCGCCAACAGTCTGCTTATACTTGATGAAATAGGCAGAGGCACCTCAACCTATGACGGTATGGCTATTGCTCGTTCGGTGTTGGAGTTTGTTACCGATAAGCGTAAAATCGGCGCTAAAACTCTTTTTGCAACACACTATCACGAGCTTACCGAGCTTGAGGACACTTTAGACGGTGTTAAAAATTACAAAACTGCTGTCATTAAGCGTGGTGACGATATTACGTTTTTGCGTCGTGTTGTCAGAGGTGGCGCAGACGACAGCTACGGTATAGAGGTTGCTAAGCTTTCAGGTATACCTGAAAAGGTAATAAGCCGAGCAAAAGCGATTTTGAAGGAGCTTGAGGAAAACGGTGTTAATCGTGCCGAAAAGGTGAATAGCTTTGATGATTCGCAGATTTCGTTAGAGCTTGAGGGCGCAAAGAAGCTGCTTGACGAGATTAGACTTATTGATATAAACGCTTTAACTCCGTATCAAAGTCTTATGGCTTTGAATGATATTGTAGAAAAATCGAAGTTGATATAAAAACAAGACATGAAAGGACAGTGTTGTCATGAAGATAAGCAAACGATACAAGGTTATCGGTAAAAAGAGATACGCAAAGCTTCAAATGCCGATAGAACAGGTGCTTGATATTTTTGAGGATGCTTTGAGTAATGCTAATGAAGGCACAAGGCTTTGCGGTACCGTCAATCGTGAAAACGGCGTGTTCAGAATTGAGTACAAAATATCTTCAAGCAAGAAGTATACTTACGAGAATTATTGTATGCTGGTAACACTTGCTGAAACCGAGGACGGCGGCACAAAGATTGAATATGCCTTTGTATACGACCGTTTTATGAGCTCTTATACGGCACTTTTGTCGATAATCTGCTTTCTTGTGCCCTTATCGGCTGCATTGTTTATATATTTTTATTATCAGCTTCGCAGTGCTTCATATCTTGCGATTTACATACCGCTTTTGCTTGTTTCTTCGTTTGGTGTGTTTTCACTTATCGGATACAAAGAAAAGAAATCGGACGTTAAGCCGATGATTAACGAGTTTGAGCATTTTTTGGTTAGTGCATTTGAGAAATAATTATTAAAATTTTTAAAAAAGGAGGGCTGTACCATGCCGGAAATTAAGGTTTTACCAAAAGCTGTATCAGAGCTTATTGCCGCAGGCGAGGTTGTAGAGCGTCCGTCGTCGGTAATAAAGGAATTGGTTGAAAACTCAATAGATGCAGGCTCAACCGTTATTACTGTTGAAATAAAAAACGGCGGTGTAACCTTTATGCGTGTTACCGATAACGGCTGCGGTATTGCCCGACAGGATGCCGCTACTGCATTTTTGCGTCACGCAACAAGCAAGGTGCAGTCGGCTAAAGATTTAAATGAAATTATAACGTTGGGATTCAGAGGGGAGGCTCTTGCCGCTATTTCGTCAGTTTCACGGATTGAAATGATAACCAAGCGCAAAGAGGACGAGATAGGTACGCTTTATACCTGTGAGGGCGGCGCAAACGTTACGGTTGACGACGTCGGTTGTCCCGACGGAACAACCATAGTTGTAAGAGATTTATTCTTTAACACTCCCGCAAGAATGAAATTTTTGAAAAAGGATGTTACCGAGGGTAATGCTGTCGGCGCTTTGCTTGACCATATTGCTTTGTCACATCCTGAAATTTCATTTCGCTTTATAAGAGAGGGTAAGAATGTTTTTAGTACACCCGGTGATGGAAAATTAATGTCGGCAATATACGCCGTATGCGGTAAGGAGTTTGCCTCAACTCTTATTCCTGTCGAGGGTGATTTGGGTGGTATAAAATTAAGTGGTTACGTCTGTAAACCTGCTTTTTGCCGTCCAAAAAAGAATGCGCAGTTTGTGTTTTTAAATGGCAGATATGTCCGTTCAGTTACCGTTTCGCAGGCTTTAGAGGTTGCGTATAAAAATCTGGCAATGGTGGGCAAATATCCTGTAGCAGTACTTCATTTAACGGTGCCTTACGGCGCTGTTGACGTCAACGTTCATCCTGCTAAAACTGAGGTGCGTTTTTCGGACGAGCGCAGAATTTTCGACTGCGTTCATTACAGTGTTAAAAATGCTCTTGCTAAGGGCGATGAACGGTTGCAGATGAATATAAATGCAGGCAGAGGGCAGATAAGAATGACGGCAGAGGAATACCGTCAGACCGTAATTCCCGAAACGGTTACTCCTAAAAAGGATACACTTGAAAGCTATGCCAAGCTTATGGAAGCGGCAAGTAAGACTGCAAAGCCTGTCGGCTTTCACGACGTATCGGTTAAGTACGGTACCGTTCAGGTGCCGAAAGAGGTTATAAGTTCGAGTCTTGAAGAAAAGGTTGAGCTTGAGGTTGGCTTGAATAAAGAGTCTGTTTCACAGCCGATGGTTGCCGTTCAAGAAAAAAAGGTAGAATTTATAGAAAAAAATCAAGCCCAACAACCGACACCGCAGTCACAGACAGTGATTGAGGATGAAAATGAGGAAGGCATAAATATCGAATACATAGGCGAGGCTTTTTCAACCTATATATTGGTCCGAAAGGGCGAAAGTCTATTCATTATTGATAAGCATGCAGCACATGAAAGAATTTTGTTTAACAAATTAAAACAAAGTCAGGAAAACGTGCCGCAAATTTTACTTTCACCCGAGCAGGTAGTGCTTCGTGGTGAGGATTATATAGCCATTGTTGAAAATATCGATTTATTACTTGAAGCAGGCTTTGAAATTGAGGATTACGGAGATAATACCGTACTTGTAAGAGCTTTGCCGTCTATATTGTTTGGCGAGGATGTAAAATCGATAGTGTATGAATTGGCGGGTAATCTTATTGCAAAAAAGACGGTTGAAATCAGCCGTATAGAGCGTATTTATGAAACTATGTCGTGCCGAGCAGCCATTAAAGCTGGCAATCTTTCGTCCAAAGAAGAGCTTTATGAGTTGGCAAAAATAGTTTTGTCAAGTAAAGAAATAATGTATTGTCCGCACGGACGACCGGTTGCTATGGAGTTAAAGCGCTCACAGATAGAAAAACAGTTCGGAAGGATACAGTAATGTCCGAAAAGATTAAAGTAATTGCGGTTGTAGGTCCGACGGCTTCGGGGAAAACAGATTTGGGCGTTAAAATTGCGCAATACGTCGGCGGTGAGGTTGTGTCGGCTGACTCTATGCAAATATATGACAATATGCCGATAGCGTCTGCCGCACCCACAAAAGAGGAGATGGACGGTGTTGTCCATCATCTGATAGGTTTTGCCAAGCCTTGTGAAAAATTTTCGGTGGCCGAGTATATAAAGCTTGCCGAAAAGACGATAGACGATATTACCACTCGCGGCAAGATGCCTGTAATTGTCGGTGGAACGGGCCTTTATATTGATTCTTTGTTGTCAGGCGTAAGCTTTCCCGAAGAGGATAATGCCGACGTGCGTTTAAAGCTGGAAGCACAGGCTGATGAGTTAGGGATAGAAGCCTTGTTTGAGAGACTGAAAAGTATTGACCCGTTACATTCCGCAAAGCTTCACATAAATGACCGCAAAAGGATAATTCGCGCCCTTGAGGTTTTTGAAATACACGGAAAAAGTATTACTGAAATGAATGAAATTTCCAAACAAAACGGTTCAAAATACGACGTTTTATGGATAGGTCTTGCTTTTCATGACCGTGAAAAGCTGTACTCAAGGATAAATTTGCGCGTTGAAAAAATGTTGGAGAACGGTCTTTTGCAGGAAGCAAAAAATGCCTATAATTCAAACGTTGGTGATACTGCTGTTCAGGCAATAGGTCATAAGGAATTTTTTCCCTTTTTTGAAGGAAGGATTTCCTTGCAGCAGGCGATAGAAACTTTAAAAACCGAAACGCGACATTATGCCAAGCGGCAGATGACTTGGTTTCGTCGAAATGAAAATATTAATTATATTTACGTCGACGAGGATAATGCTTTTGAAAAAGTAAAGCAAATTATAAATAACCAATAAAGGAGGAAGAAAAATGCACAGCAAGGTGTTAAACGTGCTTAAATGGGCGGGAATTTTGTTTGTAGTGGCATTTTTAATATCGCAGATGTATTCGTCGTTTGTTAATCCGGTTACAACCGATACTGTGTATAAATATTCATCCTTCTCGGGTTATGATTTGACCGGCCATATCGTTCGAAATGAAACGGTTGTTGAGTCTTCGTTAAGCGGTACGTTAAGCTTCGAAATCGATAACGGCGGCAGGGTTGCTAAAGACGGAATAATAGCCCAATGTTATGCTAACGAAGACGATGCACATAAACAGGTACGTATTGAGCAGCTTGACGAACAGATAAAACAGCTTGAAAACCTGCAGATTTATAATGACTTGAATGCGGCCGACATTAACTCGTTGAGTAGCAAGATACACACATCGATTATTGAGGTGGCTGACAGTACACAAAACGGTGTAGTTAAAACGGGTGAGCAGTATTCGACCTTGTTACAGCTTATAAACCGTTATCAGATAATTGTCGGTCAGATAAGTGATTTTAAAAGTCTTATAACCACACTTAAAACCGACAGAGATAGTTTAAAAGCCTCTATGACGGCACCTTTGGGTGAGCTTAAGGCACATATGTCGGGTTACGTGGTTTATACGGTTGATGGGTATGAAAGTATAATTACACCCGATGGTTTGGACAATCTTACGGTTGAAGATATCAATAATATAAAGGCGGAGGAAAAGAGCGATTCTGCGATATGCAAAATCGTTAGTGACCATGAGTGGTATATTGCCGCAGAAATGCCGTTTGACGAAGCCTTGAAGCTTAAATCAGGTCAGTCGGTTAAATTAAAAACCTCACTTTTGTCGTCACCCGAAATCAAAGCAACTGTAAGGAATGTAAATAAAAAGTCTTTGGGTGAAAACGTTGTGGTTGTTTTTGCCTGTAATGCAATGAGTATTGAACTTGCAGTTGCTCGAAATATCGAGTTTACGGTGGTATATGAGGAGTATGAGGGCTTAAGGGTAGATAATAGAGCAATACGAGTTGTTGATGGTGTTACCGGTGTTTACGTTCTTACGGCTTCGCAGGTAAAATTCGTAGCTATAAATGTGCTCTGGCAGGGCGAGAACTACTCGATAGTTGAACAACAGGCCTCGACCAACAAGGTCTTAAGGATTTATGACGAGATAATAGTTAAAGGAAAGAACTTATATGACGGAAAATTTATCAAATGATGAACTGCTTCGGATAAAATGGTTTGATGAAAACTATGCTGATATTTTAAGCAGGGTAGAGTCTGCTTGTAAAAAAAGCGGCAGAAGCACCGACGAGGTTATTTTGCTGGCGGCTACTAAAACCGTACCCGTTTCGGTGATTAACCACGCTATAAGCAGTGGTGTTAAGTATATCGGTGAAAATCGTGTGCAAGAGTTTCTTTCTAAAAAAGATTTGTTGAAGGATAACGTTCACAAGCATTTAATCGGCCATTTGCAAACCAATAAAGTAAAAGATATTATAAATGATGTCGAAATGATAGAATCGGTACATTCTGTGAAATTGGCCGAGGAAATAAGCAATCGATGTCAAAAAATATCTAAAACTATGGAAATTCTTATAGAGGTTAATATCGGCAGTGAGGATTCGAAATCGGGTTTTTCTCCTGCGGATGTTGAAGAAAAAATAGTCGAGATTTCCAAATTACCGAACATTAAGGTTAAAGGATTGATGACAATTCCGCCTATTTGTGAAAATAAAGAGGAAATTTGCGAATATTTTTCGAAAATGCGAAAACTGTTTATTGACATACGGGATAAAAACATGGATAATGTAGATATAGTGTATCTATCAATGGGGATGTCGGGTGATTTTGAGGAAGCTATTCAATATGGCGCCAATATTGTCCGCGTCGGTACATCACTTTTTGGACAAAGAATATATTGAAGTAATTAAAAGCAAAGGAGATTTGACATGAGCTTTTTTGATAAAATTAAGGATATCATGAGCGCAACAGACGAGGATGAGGATTTCGGCGAGGTTGAAACTGTTTCTTCAAAAGATACAGAAGACCGTAATGAGTATTCTTCATACTCAAGCAGAGGCTACGAAAGAGAGAAAACAACCCAATTCCCGAGTGACAGAAAGGGCAGAGTAAGTAATGTTGCCCGTACTTCTTCGCAGATTCAGGTTGCTCTTGTAAAGCCTGAAAGATTCGAGGATGCACCGGCTATTGCCGACCATCTTGCTGACAACAGAACTGTTGTACTTAATCTTGAAGCAGCAGCACGTGAAACACAGCGTCGTTTGCTCGACTTCTTGAGCGGTGTTGCTTATGCGCATAACGGTAGAATTAAGAGGGTTGCTAACAGCACCTTTATCATTACCCCCAGCAACGTTGACGTTATGGGTGAGCTTCTTTTGGATGAACTCGAGAATAGCGGAAGCTCGTTCATGTAATTGATGAACTCTGAGGAAAAGCAATATTCGGAAATAAGGATTGCCGATGCAATTCGGCAATGCGATTTAAAGGGTATCCCTAGATTTGTTGGCTTTCTTTCCGAGGCGGCTTGTGCTGCTGCGGTAAAATATGCTCAAAAGGCTAAGGTTAAGTATAGGCTTTACGGGGGTTATGACGGCGCCGTTCGTAATTATTTCGGTGCTTTCCCCGATTGGTGTGAGCCGACGGATGAAGCCTTTCCGATAGTGCGTCTTAAAATCAATAATAAAAGTAATATAAAGCTTACTCACCGAGATGTTTTGGGTGCAGTTATGTCGCTTGGACTTGAGCGTGATACGGTTGGCGATATTTTGCCCGATGATAAAACGGCAGTGCTCTTTGTCACCGAGTCGGTGGCGGACTATATAATTGCGCAGATTGATAAAATTTCGTCAGCAGGTGTCGTTATTGAACGTGATTTTGAGGAAAATTTTACGATTAAAGTGAGTTTTTCAGAAAAAAGCGACACTGTTGCTTCAAACAGACTTGACTGTGTAATAGCATCATTGGTAAATTGTTCGCGCGGTAAGGCCGTCGAGCTTATTGAGTCGGGATGTGTTGCGGTTGGCGGTGTTGAGGTGTTGAAGCCTACCAAAACCGTTTTTGAAAACGATACCGTGTCGGTTCGCAGAGTAGGAAAGTTTATTATTGATGGTATATCGGACAAAACAAAAAAAGGTAGAATTGTATTGAAATACAGAAAATATATATAACTAATCGGAGGTAATTATATGAAAACGCCTGAACAGATTCGTGATATGGAATTTCAAAAGGCCCCTATGGGCGGTTATAAGCAGAGTGATGTTGAATTGTTTCTTGAAGAGGTTGCCTCTCAAATAGAAATACTTATGAAGCAGAAGGCCGATGCTGACAGAAAGCTTCAGGAATTCAGCCAAAAGGCTCCCGAGGCCGCTTTGTCGACTGCAGGTATTCAGAGTGTTCTTATTAATGCTCAAAAGATTGCTGATCAGGTTTGCGAGGATGCAAGACAAGAGGCAGAAAAAATTATTGCCGAAGCTAATCTTAAGGTTGCCGAGGCTAACATAAAAGCGCAGGAGATTATTGCAGAGGCTGAAAGTAAGGCTGTTTTATTGGGTGAAACCGCAGAGATTGAGGCTGCTAAAATAATTGCCAACGCAGTAAGTAAGGCAAACGAAACAAGCGTTGCCGTAATAGAAAGCACCGAGCTTCAAAACAAGCTTTATGACCGCCTTAAAATTGAAGTTTCTGATTTTAAGAAGAAGGCTCTTGCTCAGTTTGCAGCCGTATCGGAACTTATTAATCAGTTGCCCGATGAGATTCCTTTCAATATGGAACGCGCTAAGGATGTTTTGTCGGTTGACTTTGGTAATCCGCAGGATTTGTTAAATAATGCAGTTAATGCTAAACTTGAAAAAATTAAGGCCGAGGAAGAGGCTGAAGCCTTAAAACAGGCTGAAGTAGAGGCTGCTATTAAAATTGCAGAGGATACCAAAAGGGAAGAGGACGAAGCTCCTGTTGTCGTTCAGTCGGTTAAAGATGAAGCCGAGGTTGTAGTTGAGGAAGTTGCGGAAGAAACTGCCGAAGAGGATGAACAGTTGTCCTTTGACGAGGCTATAGCCGAGGAAATAGAGGAAGAAACCGAGCAAGAAGGCTTTGTTGTAGAGTCAATACCGGCAACTAAGGGCCGTATTAGCTTCGGCGAAGAAGATGACGACGAAGATGACGAGGACGACGAACCGAGATTTTTGTTCAGAAGAAAGAAATAAAGTAATAATTTAACCGATTGCGAAAAGCCTTGTGGTTTTTCGCAATCGGGTTTTCCAAAAAGGAGCATTTTAGATGGATTATAATGAGACACTGAATTTACCGGTAACCGAATTTCCTATGCGTGCCGGTCTGCCCACCCGTGAGCCTGAAGCTTTAAAAGAGTGGCAGGACACCGATGTTTACGGCGAACTTATGAAGAAAAACGAGGGTAAACCGCTTTATATTTTGCATGATGGCCCTCCTTATGCTAATGGCGTAATTCATATGGGTACTGCTTTAAATAAATCCTTGAAGGATTTTGTTTTAAGGTATAAGAATATGTCCGGCTTTAAGGCACCTTACGTTCCGGGCTATGATACACACGGTCTGCCCACCGAGCTTAAAGCACGTAAAAAGGCAGGTATGTCGTCTTCCGCACAGATTTCGGCATTAGAGCTCAGAAAAATGTGTAAAGAGTTTGCTCTTTCGTTCGTTGACGACCAGCGCAAACAGTTTGAACGTCTTGGTGTTCTCGGTGAGTGGGACAAGCCGTATCTCACACTTAGCAATGACTACGTTGCAAAGCAGGTTGAGATTTTCGGTCAAATGGCAGAAAAGGGCTACATTTATAAAGGTTTAAAGCCGGTTTATTGGTGTCCTGAGTGTCAGACTGCTTTAGCAGAGGCAGAGATTGAGTATGCCGAGGATCCTTGTCATTCTATATATGTAAAGTTTGAAGTTACAAAAGAGTTCGGTAAGCTTGCCAAGCTTGGCGCAGAACAGTGCAAGACGTATTTTGTTATTTGGACAACAACCACATGGACCTTGCCGGCTAACCTTGCAATCTGCGTAGGTCCTGACTATGATTATGGCGTGTTCAAGGCAAACGGTGAGTATTACGTTATGGCTACCGAGTTGGCACCTGTTGCATTTAAGGCAGCTAAAATAGAAGAGTACGAGCTTTGCGGAACCATTAAGGGCTCGGAGCTTGAATATATGGAATGTGCACATCCGTTTATTGACCGTACCTCGTTGGTTATTGTTGGTAATCATGTAACACTTGAGAGCGGTACCGGTTGTGTTCATACTGCTCCCGGTCATGGTGTTGATGACTTTGAGGTTTGTCAGCATTATAAAGAGGTTGGAATGGTCGTTCCTGTTGACCATAAGGGTGTGATGACTGCCGAAGCAGGCGAGTTTGAGGGCCTTACAACCGATAAAGCCAATAAGGCTATTGCTGTAAAGCTTGATGAAACAGGTCATCTTTTTGCTCTTGAGAAGATTATTCACCAATATCCTCACTGTTGGCGTTGTAAGTCGCCCATTCTTTTCCGCGCTACTGAACAGTGGTTCTGTTCAATTTCGGCTTTTGCTGATAAGGCTTTGGAAGAGGTTAAAAAGGTTAATTGGATACCCGGTTGGGGTGAGGACCGTATCTCCGGTATGATTAAAGATCGTAGTGACTGGTGTATCTCGCGTCAGCGTACTTGGGGTGTTCCGATTCCGATTTTCTACTGTAAAGAATGCGGTAAGGAAGTAATTAACAAAGAAACAATAGGCAAGGTTGTCGACATCTTCCGTCAGTACGGTGCAGATGCTTGGCATTCTATGTCTGAAAAGGAACTTATGCCCGAGGGTGTTGTTTGCTCTTGCGGTTGCAACGAGTTCAAAAAAGAGACCGATATTATGGACGTTTGGTTTGACTCTGGTGTTTCTCATGCGGCTGTTCTTGGTCAGCGTGACTATCTCGACACACCTGCAGACCTTTATCTTGAGGGTGCTGACCAGTACAGAGGTTGGTTCCAGTCTTCGCTCTTAACCTCGGTTGCAGCATACGGCAAAACACCTTATAAAACCGTTGTAACTCACGGTTGGGTTGTTGACGGTGAAGGTAAAAAGATGTCTAAATCTATTGGTAATACCATTAACCCTGATGATATTGTTAGCCAATACGGTGCCGATATTTTAAGACTTTGGGTTGCTTCGTCTGACTATCATGCAGATATCCGTATTTCAAAGGATATTTTGAAGCAGCTTAGCGAGATTTACCGTAAAATAAGAAATACAGCAAGATTTATTCTTGGTTGTATTAGCGATTTTGATCCTGATAAGGACTCCGTAAGCTATGATAAGCTTCACGAAATGGATAAGTTTGCGTTGATGCGCCTTGACCAGATTACCGAAGAATGTCAGAAGGCTTATGAGAATTTTGAATATCATTTGATTTTCCACGCAATACACAATTTCTGTGTTCTTGATATGTCTAACTTCTATCTTGATGCGGCTAAGGATAGACTTTATGTAGAGGCTGCCGATTCTGAAACCCGCCGTGCAGCACAAACCACAATTTATAAGGTTTTACACGTGCTCACAAGATTGATTGCTCCTATTCTTGCCTTTACTTCCGACGAAATTTGGAAGTTTATGCCTCATTATAAAGAAGATGACGTAAGAAACGTTATTTTCAACGAGTTCCCGAAGGCTTCGGGCAAGGTTGATAGCGAGCTTATGACACGATGGAGCAGAATTCACGCTATCCGTGACGATGTCAAGAAGGCTCTCGAACTTGCTCGTTCGGCCAAAATTATCGGTGCTTCACTTGAGAGTGAGGTTACCGTATTTGCCGAGGGTGAAACCTATGACTTTATTAAGTCGATTGAGGATATTCTCCCCACAGTATTTATCGTTTCGGCTGTAAAGCTCGAAAATGGTAATGGCGGAGAATACGAGGGCGATTGCAATATCGGTGTAACCGTAAAACACGCAAGCGGTGAAAAGTGTGAGCGTTGTTGGGGTTATAGCGACTCGGTTGGCAAATGTGCCGAGCATCCTACACTTTGCAGCCGTTGTGCAGCAATTATATCTAAATAATATTTTAAGTGGCGACGTGCGGTTTTACCGCACACCGTCACTTGTTATGTAATATTGATTTTAAGGAGTAGTTATGTCAGCTGTATTAGCAATAATTTGCGGCCTTTTAATAGTAGGTGCAGACCAGTTAACAAAATATTTAGTCATCACCTATATGGAACCTAATCAGGTTATAACGGTCATTCCCGGTTTAATTAATTTTAACCGTATAAACCCCAACAGTGGTGCCGCCTTTGGTATTTTAGAGGGGAAAACCTGGTTTTTGATAACCATCACCTGTATTATAATGGTGATCTGTGTTTGTATGCTTATCAGAAAAACCTTTGACAGTAAGCTGATGTTCTGGGCTTTGTGCATAGTTCTCGGCGGCGGTATGGGTAATATGATAGACCGAATTTTCCGTGGTGGCAACGTTATCGATTTTTTAGAGTTTGGTTTCTTTGAATTTCCGGTTTTCAATGTAGCTGATTGCGCCGTTTGTATCGGTGCAGCTATGATAATGCTGTATTTTGTGGTGGATTTTATCAATGATTCACGTAAAAGACACAGTATTGACGTTATTAATGCTGCAAGTGATGACGAAGCCGCAAAGAATACGGTTAAGACGGTAATGCAGGAAGAAGCAGCACAAAATCAAGAGGAAGACCTTTAATGGCAACTGAAACATTTGTTGCCGATAAAGGTGGATTAAGGCTGGATGCCTTTGTTTGTGAATGCCTTTCGGTATCACGTACACTTTCGGCAACGCTCATTGAAGACGGCAACGTTTTGTTAAACGGTAAAACCGCCAAAAAACGTGCTATTGTCAATATCGGTGATGAGATTGTGGTCGAGATGCCTGAGCTTCGTGAGATAGAAGCGGTACCTCAAAATATACCCATTGACGTGGTGTATGAGGATGACGAACTTTTGGTCGTAAACAAACCCAAAGGTATGGTCGTTCATCCTGCACCCGGTAATAGTGATGGAACACTTGTTAATGCTTTGCTTTATCATTGTAAAGGCAAGCTTTCAGGTATCAACGGCGTAATAAGACCGGGTATAGTTCACCGTATTGATAAGGATACAAGCGGTCTGCTTATAGTTGCAAAGACCGATATGGCTCATAAATGTTTGGCAGAGCAGATTAGAGAGCACAGCTTTACAAGACAGTATGAAGCCGTAGTTTATGGCAATGTAAAAAATGATAGTGGAACGGTTGATGCACCAATCGGCCGAGATCCAAAAAATCGTCAGCGCATGGCCGTTGTTTTCATCAATTCGAAAAAGGCTGTAACTCATTACGAGGTTGTAAATCGATATGAAGGCTTTACTCATATGCGGTTTAACCTTGAAACAGGCAGAACGCATCAGATAAGGGTGCATATGGCATCTATCGGTCATCCGATTGTCGGTGATGCGGTTTATGGACCTAAAAAAGTGATAACTGTACTCAACGGGCAGTGCTTACATGCAGGTAAAATAGGTTTTGTTCATCCCACTACAGATGAGTATATGGAGTTCAGTTCACCGTTGCCTGAGTATTTTGATAATTACTTAAAAACCTTAGTGTGACGGAATTTGAACTCGTTACACTAAAAAGAGAAGAATGATAAATATATTTCATTAGGAGGTTCTTTATGAACGAGCAAAGAAGAAACGAATTAAAGAAAATCGCACTCGAAGCCAGAAAGCAGATTATAATCGGCGTCAGCAGTGCAAAATCGGGACATCCCGGTGGCTCACTTTCGATTATCGATGTGCTTACATATTTGTACTTCGAAAAGATGAATGTTGATCCGAAAGATCCTCAAAACCCTGAAAGAGACAGATTTGTCATGTCCAAAGGTCATGCCGCACCTGCTCTTTACAGCGCACTTGCATTAAAAGGTTTCTTCTCGACTGATGAAATTAAAAAGCTTCGTAAAACTGACGGAATATTGCAGGGACATCCCGATAAAAAGCATATTTCCGGTGTTGATATGTCGGCCGGCTCTTTAGGTCAGGGCATTTCTGCCGCAGCCGGTATGGCTTTGTCGGCAAAGCATTTCGGCGATAAATATCGTGTTTATTGCGCCGTTGGTGATGGTGAAAGCGAAGAGGGTCAGGTTTGGGAGGCAGCAATGTTTGCCGCCAACAAAAAGCTCAACAACCTTACCGTTTTTGTTGACTTTAATAACCTTCAGATTGACGGTTGCTTGGAGGAGGTTAACTCTCCGTTGCCTCTTGACAAGAAGTTTGAGGCATTTAATTGGAACGTTATTACCATTGACGGTCACGATTTTGACCAGATTGAGTCGGCAGTTTCGGCTGCAGAAGCCTGCACCGATAAGCCCACTGCAATTATTTGTAAGACCGTAAAGGGTAAAGGCGTATCGTATATGGAAAACAAGGTTGAGTGGCACGGCTCTGCACCTAATGAGGAATTGACAGCTATTGCTTTGGCAGAGCTTGATGCACAGCTTGCAGAGCTTAACTGATAATTAAAGGAGAGTTTATAATGGCAGACGTTATTAAAATAGCTACCAGAGATGCTTACGGAAAAGCTTTGTGTGAACTGGCTGAAAAGAGAAGTGATTTTATAGTTTTGGATGCTGACCTTGCCGCAGCAACCAAGACGGGTATATTTAAAAAAGCACACCCCGAAAACTTTTATAACTGTGGTATCGCCGAGCAGAATATGATGAGCGTAGCCGCAGGTGTTGCCGCGACAGGTAAGCTTGTTTTTGCAAGTTCGTTTGCAATGTTCGCTGCAGGCCGTGCTTTTGAACAGGTTAGAAATGCTATCGGATACCCTCATCTTAACGTTAAAATAGGTGCAACTCATGCAGGCATTTCGGTAGGTGAAGACGGTGCAACACATCAGTGCTGTGAGGATATCGCTTTAATGCGAACAATTCCCGGAATGATTATTATAAACCCTGCTGACGCTGAAGAAGCAAGACAGGCAGTTTTCAAAGCAGCCGAGATTGATGGTCCTGTTTATATGCGCTTTGGTAGACTTGCAGTGCCCTGTGTTTTTGATGAAAACTACAAGTTTGAAATTGGCAAGGGTGTAGAGATAAGAGAGGGTGCAGACGTAACCATTATAGCAACCGGTCTTATGGTTGCTGAGGCTATCGAGGCCCACGAATTGCTTAAAAAAGAGGGCATTAATGCTCGTGTTATCAATATGGCAACCATTAAGCCGATTGACCGCGAGATTATTGAAAAAGCCGCTAAAGAAACCGGCGCAATCGTAACAGCAGAAGAGCATTCGGTTAT
>JAZRNK010000037.1:0-16253 GCA_045648145.1 Acutalibacteraceae bacterium
GCACGTAAAACCTCCATTGCCTGACGGCTGAATTCCGGAAACTCATCCAAAAACAGAACGCCGTTATGCGCCAAAGAAATCTCACCCGGCTTGGGAACGGCACCACCACCCGAAAGTCCTGCCGCCGAAACGGTATGATGAGGTGACCTAAACGGACGGGTTGTGATAAGCGGCACGTCCTCCGGCAAGGTACCTGCCACTGAATGAATTTTAGTCGTTTCTATCGACTCCTTAAAACTCATTGACGGTAAAATCGACGGTAGTCGTTTTGCCAACATACTTTTACCCGAGCCCGGAGGCCCAATCATGAGCACGTTATGACCACCGGCAGCCGCTATTTCTAACGCTTTTTTAGCCGCATTTTGTCCGCAAACCTCAGAAAAATCAGGGTAAGGAATATCCTTCAAGTCGGTCAAATCAGGCATTTTCATCGGCTTTATATCAGCATTTCCGCACAAAAAGTCGATTAACTGCTTTATATTGTCTACAGGGTATATTTCTATCCCGTTTACTACCGACGCCTCATAAGCATTTGATTTCGGCACAAAAAATTTCTTTATATTATGCTGTAAAGCGCCTATCGCCATAGACAGCATACCTTTTATACCTCTCACGTGACCGTCCAATGACAGTTCGCCGATAAAAGCACACTCAGCAAGATTAATCACAGGTTGTACCTGCTTTGAGGCTATAAGAATTGCTAATGACGACGGCATATCGTACATCGAGCCGATTTTTTTGACGTCAGCCGGCGCTAAATTGACCGTTATTTTAGCGTTAGGGAATGAAAATCCGCTGTTTTTTATAGCCGAACGGACGCGGTCACGCGATTCCTTAACCGCCATATCAGGCAAACCTACAATATCAAAAGACGGAAAATTCGACGAAATATCCGCCTCAACCTCAACCATATAAGAATCTATACCTAAAATACCCGCACTGTGAAGCTGTGTAAACACAATGTTCCTCCTTTAAAACAAACAGGCACACGGTAGCCGAGCCGTATGCCTGTAAAACCCAAGTTATCTGCCGTTATTAGAGCCGATAGTAACCGTGGTCGAATAATATCTGCCGTTTCTGTAAATTTTGGCAGTAACCTTAGTACCCAAAGTACATTCTTCAAGTACCTTTATAAAATCAGTGTACTCGTTAATGCTTATCTTGTTAAACTCGGTAATAATGTCACCTGCTCTGATGCCGGCTTGTGCCGCAGGAGCTCCGCTTACTACCGATTTTACGGCAGCACCTTTTGGCAACGAATATTTTTCAAGATATGCACTCGAATATGTGTATATCTCAATTCCAATATAAGGCGACGGGTTGTCCTTATTATCAATAATGCCCTTTACAACCTCAAGAGCGGTATTTACAGGAATAGCAAAGCCCATACCCTCAAAGCTCTCATTTACAAGCTTTGATGAACTAATGCCAATAAGCTGACCGTTTGAATTAAGCAGCGCACCGCCCGAATTACCGGGGTTAATTGCAGCGTCGGTCTGGATAAGTTCCATTGTGCCAATAGAGTCAACCGTTACGCTACGGTTAAGACCGCTTATAATACCATACGAAACAGCGTTCAAGAACTCAAGTCCGGCAGGACTACCAATAGCAATAGCGTACTGACCAACCTTAAGAGCATCCGAATCGCCTATCTCGATCGGAGTAAGACCTGTTTTTTCGATTTTAATAACCGCTAAATCTGATGACACACTGTAACCGACCACTTTTGCATCAATAGGTGTGGCAGGGTCTGACATCATAAATACTTCAATAGCCGTCTGTGCAGACTGATATTTTACAACACTTTCAATAACGTGATAGTTAGTAATAATATAACCGTCAGCAGTGTAAATAACGCCCGAGCCCTCACCCGTGCTTTCCTGCTGTCCGCCAAAAAAGCTTTCTACAGAAGCCTTTGTTCTGATACCGACAACGCTATTGGCAGCCTTGTCATAAACCGCCTCAACAAGCGACTCAACATTGCCTTCTATCTGAATAATAGTCGACGGTTCCGAGCTGTCACTCTCGCTTGAAACTTGAGATTGCGTCGAAACGCTATCCTTGTTATCGTTATCCTTATTAATAACACCAAATGCAATACTAAGAGATGCGGCTGTGCTTACTATAACCGAAAGCACTACACAAAGAACTATTGTGCCAATTCCAAAACGGTTATGCTTGTCGTTTTTAGGCGGTTTTTGTGAACCACCAATATCAGCATTATACGCATTATATGTTGTATTGGGAGTATAGCTATACGCAGGAGTCTGAGAACCTTGCTCATCACCGGCAGAAGCATATATGTTTTCGTTGTTCACACTACCCGCTTCATTAACAACAGGCTCAGTGGAATCAAACCCATTAATGTTTCCCTTATTGTTATTATCCATAATATTTGATACTCCTTATCGTCAAGTTTGCCTTGCACATATTATATCTTTAAAATATTACATTGAATGCTATAAAGTGTTAACAAACAATAAATATTATACAAAAAAACTTAGTGTGACGGAACTCGAACCCGTCACGCTACATAAACGGCGCAAAAACGTTAAGAATAGCCTGCTTTAAACGCTGACCGATAGGTCGCTTAACCCATTTTGATAAAATAATTTCCTGACTAACCGACTGCATCTGCAAAAAATGCTCCTTAATATCGTCAACCGCATCAACGCCGCACATCCATACACCGCATTCAAAATGGAAGTAATAACTTCTGTAATCCATATTAATGGTACCGCAGGTTGCTATTGCATCATCCGAAACAAAAAGCTTTGAATGCATAAAACCAGGCGTATACTCGAAAATTCGAACACCCGCCTCAAGCAGCTCTTGATAATTAAACTGAGTTACGGGATGAACATACCACTTGTCCCTTATTTTAGGGGTAATTATGCGCACGTCAACACCTGCTTTTGCAGCAGATTTTAGCGACGTCATCATAGTGTTGTCCAATATAAGATACGGCGAGGTTATATAAACGTAATCTTTGGCAGTACCCAATATTTGACGGTAAATGCCCTCGCCGGGATAGTGCGAGGTGTCCAACGGATTTTCTACGTAAGGCTGAACAAAACCACTGTATTTTGGAAAATTATCGACAATATATTTTGTGGGATTCAGCTTTTCGCGGCTTATACAACTCCACATTTCACAAAAAGCAACAACAAAGCTGGTTGTGGCAGGGCCTTTCAGTATAACGGCGCTATCCATCCAATAGCCGTGCGGATGAGTAACATTAATGTACTCATCGGCAATATTCAAGCCGCCCGTCATAGAAACGTATCCGTCAATAACGCATATTTTTCGATGGTCACGGTTGTTCAAAAATAAATCAACCGACATTTTCAGCTTGTTAAAAGCAACAATTTTTATGCCGTCGTCACGAAGTCTTTTAATAAAACGTCTTGTCTGCCGTGAAATCGAGCCAAAATCGTCAAAAATAACCCTGACCTCTACGCCATTTTTTACCTTACGTTTTAAAACGTCGTGTATAGCATTCCACATTTTACCCTCGGCTAATATGAAATATTCTATAAATATATATTTCTCGGCATTTTCCAGTTCTTCCAGCATTCTCGGCAAAAATTTTTCGCCGGGAGATAAATATTCAACCGACGTATCGGTATAAACAGGATAGCCTGACTCACGATACAAAAACTGTGACTGCCTTGAATGGTAAATATCGTGCTCGTGCAATGCAACGGCAACCGAAAGATTTTGCACTAAATATTTACGGTTGTTTTTTCGCTCTTTAACAAATTTCTTTTTGAAAACAGGGCGCATTTTACCGTTGCCCCAAAGGAAGAAAAGAACACCACCCACAAACGGAAAGGCTATTATAAATACAATCCACGCCAGTTTATAGCTGGGATTATCCCGAGTGTTAAGTATGGCAAATACCAGCACCAGACTCAACAGCTCTATTACTCGATAAACTGCTGTTGCCCACCGCGAAATTGACAGCGCCACTACGGCAAAAAAGGCTATTTGAAGCAAAATGAGCAATAAAGCCACTATTAATCGTCCGGGCATCGGAATGCCTCGTTTATGCTGCCGTTTCATCGCTGTCACCTCCACGCGTTAATAATAATTACTTTTAAATTGTAAAATGCATAAGTGTTAATTCAGTAGCCTTATTGCCACCGTCACAGGTTGCCCAAACCAAAAGCACATCGTTACCTAAATCTGCGTTTTGTAAATACATAATGCCCTGCTCATTAAGGCTTCTGGCGGCTGTGGCTATTTTTTCTCCCTCAAGATAAGAAATTGAACCATCCTCATTTAAAATTATGACCGCAGCCATAATTCTATATCCGCTTTTTGACTGTAACGAATAATCGGTTACTGCGCCTTCTTTATTATAAAAAATAGTATTCGATTGGTTAAGACCGTATACCGTCGATATTTCTTTAAGCGTACTGCCATAACCTACGCCGCCTTTGGTCTTGTATTTACCGTTATAAGAGGTTTCACCGCTTGTTGTAGGATTGTAAACACGTATCGAGTTTTCTTTCATATCAACCGCAACGTTGCCCTTTACATTAATAAGCTCTTTATCAGCACCGTCGTTTTGAGCGACAACGTGAATATACTCGTCAGGGAAAAACACGGTAATAGGCTGTAACTGCGATTCCACCGAAGAATTAACCGACGACTCCTGATTAGATGAGGTTGCTTCGGGCTCATCCCCGCCACATCCGCTTGCGACACACAAAAGTAAAAATGCAGACATTATAGCAACAAGTCTTTTAAAACTGTTTTTTATCATATTTTCCACTCCGAAATATAAAATAAAGCCGGCACGCGAAACGGCACACCGGCTTGTTTCCTCTGTATTATACACCCAAATTGTGAATTTTTCAACAAGTATATAATTTTAAAGGATTTCACTATATATTATACTAAATCCGAACTCCGACTGAGTGTTTTTTACAAAACGGGTTTTTACCAATACCGTTTCGGTATCACTACCGCCAAAATACATCTTCATGCACGAAACTACGGTGTATTCATCACCAACGTTCACCAATGATACGGGTGTATGAGTTGCAACTACGCCCTCGGTAACATTAACGGCAATGTAGCCCTGTGGCGCATCCACACCCTCAAGCAAAGAAGTGTCAATATCGACTGCATAAAACTCCTTTATAAAGCCCTTGACAAGCTCTGCATTAATGCATAAACCATAACCGTCAGCATCAAGTAAATAATCCTTCAATGATACGGCGGCTGTGCCAACCATTCCCTCTGCACTGTCAAAGGATGAGCTATAGCAGTAATTCATATTAAGCATCGAAATCAGCCTTTGCTCAATCTCCTGCTCACTCATAATTTTTTCGATTTCTTCAATTTCTGATATATCAATATCTTCGACCTGTTCAATCGTTTCCGCTTCATATTCAGTGTCTAAATAAGGAATAACACTTGCCTCATATATAGCCGCCAATGAAGAAATATCAGAACTGCTATTGGTAGCTGTAGCCATTGTAGGAATCATAACCACAGCAAGCATAACAGCAATACAAATTGTTGCCATCAATAACGTCAATCTGTTTTTTCTCATCCAAATCACCACCAAATATGCTTCCTTTATTCATATTATATACACTATGTTGTGAAAAAGCGTATCATTGGCATTACAGTTTAGTATCAATTCAGTTACAAAAATTACACAGGTGTAACAAACTGCGCCTATTGACAAATCAAATATAATTATGTAAAATACGAATATAGGTAATATGCCGCAAATACATATTGTCATCCTATATTAATTCAAAAGTTTTAAAGCGCCGGGACCGTATGCGGCATAGCGGTTGACGAGGTTGGGGAGCATCGAAACATTCGGCGGATGCCCCACGGCAGACATGTCGTAAACAGACGTTTAAAAACCCGAAGTAATTCGGAAACAAAGACGTCCTGCTATGCTAATTTCAAGTGCGGAAACCAGGCAATGAAAATTCGTGAGAGCTTTAATTTTTAGGTTAATATCTTGCGTTTATATTCAATGCTTATTTTTCGCACACCAATTACAGAAAGGTGTGCATTTTTTATGTGTGGAATTGTAGGATTTACAGGAAAAAGGAACGCGGCTCCCATTCTTCTTGAGGGACTTGAAAAATTGGAATACCGCGGTTACGACTCGGCAGGTATTGCCGTTATGTACCACGGTAACACAAGCGTTGAAAAAACCATTGGTAGAATTAAATCACTTATTAAAAAGACCGATAACGGCAACTCGGTTTTAGGTAGACTTGGTATCGGTCATACCCGTTGGGCAACCCACGGTGCTCCGTCAGACGTAAATGCCCATCCCCATTTAAGCGGTGACGGGAAAATAGCCGTCGTTCACAACGGTATTATTGAAAACTATACCCAGCTTCGCGCCGAGCTTACGGCAGAGGGTGTAACCTTTGCAAGTGAAACCGATACAGAGGTTGTTCCCCACCTTGTTTCGAAATACTATAATCAATGCGGTGATTTGCTCTCGGCTGTTAAAAGTGCAGTTGCAAAGCTCGACGGCTCGTATGCTCTCGGTATTATCTGTACCGATTATAAGGACACCCTTATAGCTGTCAGAAAATCAAGTCCTCTCATTATCGGCGTCGGACAAAACGAAAGCTTTATTGCTTCCGACGTAACCGCCCTCGTTTCTCATACCAAAAAGGTTATTTATATGGACGACGATGAAATTGCCGTTCTCACCCCTGCCGACGTAATCATTTACGGTAATAACGGCGAAAAAGTAGAAAAAGAAATTGCAACAATAAATTGGGACATTGGTGTTGCTGAAAAGGGTGGCTACGAGCATTTTATGATGAAGGAAATGCTTGAACAACCCAAAGTAACCGAACGCACTATTCAGCCCCGTATTAAAAACGGCGAAATTGTGTTGGATAATATAAAACTCGATAAAGAAAAATTGCAGAATTTCAACCGCATTATCATAACCGCTTGCGGCTCGGCATCCTATGCAGGTCAGGCGGCAAAATATATGATCGAGCATTTGACCCGTATCCCTGTTGAAATCGATTTGGCATCCGAGCTTCGCTACCGCAACCCCATTATCGACGAAAAAACCTTGCTTATCGTCATAAGCCAGTCAGGTGAAACTGCCGATACTATTGCCGCTATGAAGGAATGTAAAGAGCGCGGCGCCTACGTGCTTTCTATTGTAAACGTTGTAGGCAGCACAATAGCCAAGCTTTCAGACGATGTTTTATATACCTGGGCAGGTCCCGAAATCGCTGTTGCTACAACCAAGGGCTATACAACTCAGCTTGCCGTTTTGTATATGTTCGGCATATACGCAGGCCGCCAGCTTGGAAGAATCACAAAAGAACAGTATAATGAGCTTATAGCCGACCTTGAAAAACTGCCCTCGCAAATGCAAGAGGCTATCGAAACCAACACCCACCTTCACGACCTTGCCAAGCAATACTACCGTCATAAATCAATATTCTTTATAGGCAGAAACGTTGATTATGCCGTATGTATGGAAGGCTCTCTGAAGTTAAAGGAAATATCTTATCTTCATTCCGAAGCCTACGCGGCAGGCGAACTCAAGCATGGCACCATCTCACTTATTGAGGACGGAACGTTGGTTATCGCCCTTGCCTGCTACGAGCCGTTGTTTGATAAAACCATGAGCAACATTAAAGAGGTCAAGGCAAGAGGCGCTACGGTTTTAGGCGTTGCGCTTAAAGGCAACGAGGAGATTTTTGCCGAATCTGATAACGTCATTTTTGTTCCGAAAATCAATCCCCTTTTCTCAGCTTCGGTCGAAGTAATTCCACTTCAGCTTTTTGCCTACTATGTAGCTAAAGAAAACGGTTGCGATATAGATAAACCTCGTAACCTTGCCAAATCAGTAACCGTTGAATAATAAAAAAAGACTGCACATTTTGTGTGCAGTCTTTTTGCTTTTTTATGTATCAAAAAACTATTAAAAGCGCAAAATGAAAATTGCCGCAATATTATATATAATATTGAATTTTGGGAATTATTACAAAAATTTTAAAACCAAGAATTACAATTTCGAGCATTTTTCAAGCAAAAATCGTTAATTTTTTATTGAAAAATAGTGTGCTATTGTATATAATATTTCAGTAATAGATTGTTATGCAACACGGGGCTTTCCCCGTGAATAGAAAGGAAGACAAATATATGTCAGAAAATGTTCGCCTCGTCGGTACTGTTTCAAGGGGTATCCGTTGCCCCATTATCCGCGAAGGTGACGACCTCGCACATATCGTAGCAGATAGTGTTTTGGCCGCTGCCAAAAGTGAAGGCTTTAATCTTCGTGACCGCGATGTTATCTCAATTACAGAATCAATCGTGGCCCGTGCCCAAGGAAACTATGCATCGGTTGACGATATTGCCGCAGATGTTGCCAAAAAGCTCGGCAACGGTACAATAGGCGTTATATTCCCTATTCTTTCGCGTAACCGTTTTGCTATCTGTCTTCGCGGTATTGCTAAAGGCGTTAAAAAGGTTGTGCTTATGTTAAGCTACCCCTCTGACGAGGTAGGTAACGAGCTCGTAAGCCTTGATAAAATAGATGCTGCCGGTGTTAATCCGTATTTCGATGTGCTTTCACTCGAACGCTATCGTGAGCTTTTCGGTGAAAACAAGCACGAGTTTACCGGTGTTGATTATGTCGAATACTATAGCAATCTGATTCGTGAAATGGGCGCAGAGGCTGAAGTTATCTTTGCTAATCAGCCCAAGGCCATACTTCAATATGCCGACTGCGTGCTTAACTGTGATATTCACACACGTAAGCGCACCAAGAGAATTTTAGAGGCGGCAGGCGCCAAAAAGGTTTGCAGCCTTGACGATATTCTTAACGAGTCCCAAAACGGAAGCGGCTGTAACGAAAAATATGGCCTTTTAGGTTCAAATAAATCTACCGAGAATACAATTAAGCTCTTCCCGAGAGAGTGTAAGCAGCTTGTTCTCGATATTCAAAAGCTTATCTTTGATGCAACCGGCAAACACGTTGAGGTTATGGTTTACGGTGACGGTGCATTTAAAGACCCCCAAGGCAAAATCTGGGAACTTGCAGACCCTGTTGTTTCCCCCGCATTTACCGACGGACTTATCGGTACGCCTAACGAGCTTAAGTTAAAATACCTTGCCGATAATGATTTCAAAGACCTTTCAGGCGAAGCCTTAAAAGAGGCCATCTCAAAAAGTATAAAACAAAAGGATAATAACCTTGTAGGTAATATGGCTTCTCAAGGCACCACTCCCCGTCAGTTGACCGACTTGATAGGCTCACTTTGTGACCTCACCAGCGGTTCAGGCGATAAAGGAACGCCCGTGGTCCTTGTTCAAGGATATTTCGATAACTACACCAATTCTTAAAGGAGGACTTAGTTTATGTCAAATATTGTTCGACCTGATTCTATGGCAAGAATAACCACTAAAGAGCTTGCCGATGCATTTATTGCCGAGCAGGTGGCCGAAATTCGCGCCCAAGTAGGCAACGGCAAAGTCCTTCTTGCTTTGTCCGGCGGTGTTGACTCATCGGTTGTTGCAGCACTTCTTATTAAGGCCATTGGCAAACAGCTTGTTTGTGTTCACGTTAACCACGGCCTCATGCGTAAGGGCGAAAGTGAACAGGTTGTCGAGGTTTTCGGTAAGGAACTCGACGCAAACCTTGTTTATATTGATGCTACCGACCGATTTTTAGACCTGCTCGCAGGTGTCAGTGACCCCGAAAAGAAGCGTAAAATCATCGGCGGCGAGTTTATCAAGGTCTTTGATGAGGAAGCCCGTAAGCTCGAAGGTATAGGCTTTTTGGCACAGGGTACAATCTACCCTGATATTTTGGAAAGCGATGGAGTAAAAGCTCACCACAACGTTGGTGGACTGCCTGAGGATATGAAGTTTGAGCTTGTCGAGCCCGTTAAGCTTCTTTACAAAGACGAGGTTCGAGTTGTAGGTGAAGCCCTCGGCCTACCTCACGCAATGGTTTACCGTCAGCCCTTCCCCGGCCCCGGTCTTGGCGTTCGTTGTTTGGGCGCCATCACACGTGACCGTTTACACGCTTTAAGAGAAGCTGATGCAATTTTGCGTGAGGAATTTGACAAAAACGGTCTTGCCAAAAAGGTATGGCAATATTTCATTGCCATTCCCGACGTTAAAAGCGTTGGAGTTAAAAATAGTAAGCGCTACGAGGGTTGGCCAGCAATCATTCGCGCCGTTAACACCACCGATGCCATGAGCGCCACTATTGAAGAAATTCCTTATCCGCTTCTACATCACATTACTGACAGAATTACTCACGAAGTCGAAGGCATTAACCGTGTCCTTCTCGATCTCACACCCAAGCCCATCGGCACTATCGAGTGGGAATAATTTTCACTTTTAAATTCTTTTAAGGAGTTTGTTATGCAAGCAATTCTTGATTTTTTTACGGGAACACTTAACACTATTGCTTGGATGTATGTCCTTTTACCCTGTGTAGCTATCGGCGGCATATATTTCACAATCAGAAACCGAGGAATGCAGTTTACCAAATTCGGTTACGTGCTTAAAAATACCATTGGTAAAATCTTTCACAAGCAAACCGTACAAGAAGGCGCCGTTTCACCATTTCAGGCATTAACCACTGCTTTGGCAGCAACAGTTGGAACAGGTAACATCATTGGAACAACCCAGGCAATAGCGATGGGTGGCTACGGTGCTATTTTCTGGCTTTGGGTTGCAGCACTTCTTGGTATGATTATCAAGTATTCAGAGGTTACTCTGTCTGTTCACTTCCGTGAGCGCAACAAAAAAGGCGACTGGGTTGGGGGCCCTATGTACTACATAGTTAACGGCTTGGGCAAAAACTGGAAATGGTTAGCTGTTCTGTTCGCCATCTTTGCAACGCTTGCATCATTTGGTATCGGTAACCTTTCTCAAGCCAACAGTATTACCGGCTCTATAAATAACGCCCTTTCGGCATTTATTCCTTCTTTGGCATCACACAAAGGCACTATTAGTTTAGTAGTTGGTATTTTAATAGCGTTGCTTACAGCTATTGCATTGTTCGGTGGCATAAGACGTATCGGTAAGATTACCGAGCTGCTGGTTCCCGTCATGAGCGTATTCTACATAGTTTTCACATTAGTAATTATTTTTATCAATTACGCAAATATAGGCAATGCTTTTAAATTGATTTTCACCGCCGCTTTTAACACCAAAGCCGTTATGGGCGCCGCAACAGGTATTGCTTTAAAGGAAGCTCTTGTCTGGGGCTTGCGCCGAAGTGCTTTCTCCAATGAAGCAGGTCTTGGCTCTGCTGCTATTGCCCACGCAGCTGCCGAAACCGAAGGTCCTGTCCAGCAAGGACTTTTCGGAGTTTTCGAGGTTTTCGTGGATACACTTGTAATATGCACCTTGACCGGACTTACCGTTATCGTCAGCGGCGTTGATATTGCATTTGGCGTAAAGCCCGGCTCAGATATTATCACTAATGCTTTTGCCACTGTTTTTGGCGATAGGTTTGCTTCTCTCTTTGTTGCAATTGCTTTGATGTTCTTCGCTTATTCAACCATTCTTGGATGGTCACTCTACGGCACAAGATGTATTGAATATCTCTTTGGTTTAAAGGCTACTAAGGTTTATCAGCTTATCTTCGTTGTTATGATAGTTGTAGGCGCAACAACCTCTTTGGATGTCGTTTGGGACGTTACCGACACCTTTAACGGACTTATGGCAATTCCTAACTTTATTGCTCTGTTCGCACTGTCCGGCGTAGTCGCAAAGCTGACTAAAGAACATTTTAACAGCATTAAAACCCTAAGAAAATAATATTAACTTTTTAAAACAAAAGCGGCTTGAAACCTGTTGGTTTCAAGCCGCTTTTATAATTTATATTGCCAACAAAAAATACTCGGTTATAACTTCCGGTGATTGCTGCATTTTATTGGCAACCCACCACTTTACTGTTTCCACAAAAGTACAGATGATATGATTTATTAAAAAATCTTTGGGCAATTTCTTCAATTTTTCATTTTCAAAGGTTTCTATTTGACTTTCAACAAGTCTTTTAAGACCACTCTTGAAATGATACAAAAACAACTCGTTATTCTGACACGAAAGTAACTCTAAAATATGATTATCATTTCTCTGTAAGTGCTGAAACAAATGCAAAAAAGCCGAAGATGGCGCATCACAGTCAAAAATATGCTTGTGATTACTAAAATGCTCATCCATGGCATCAAAAATATGACAAAAAAGCTCTTCACAAAACTCCTTCAAAAGAAACTCCTTTGTTTCAAAATGGGCATAAAAAGTTGCTCTGCCAATGTCGGCATACTCAATTATCTCGCCCACCGTAATTTCACCGACATCCTTTTCCGACAGCAACTGCGTGAACGCTTTAAATATTGCCTCCCTTGTTTTTCTCTGCCTTCTATCCATAAGCATCTCCATACATTTTTCAAAATTTGTTCAGTATCGAACAAACGTCAAAAATTATATATTGTAAATCTAACCATCTTTACGTATAATAATGAACAGAGTGTTCGATAACAAATACATTGTATCTTAATTTTATATAAAAGTCAACCGAGGTGTAATTTGTGAAAACCCAAAGAAACATTTTAATTGCCTTTGTTTTAAACCTGTCTTTTTCAATATTTGAGTTTATAGGCGGTTTTTTTACGGGCAGTGTTGCCATTATTTCGGATGCTGTTCACGACATAGGTGACGCGGCAAGTATAGGCTTTTCCTATTTTCTTGAGCGTAAAAGCATAAAGCAGCCCGACGAGAAATACACCTACGGCTATGCCCGTTATTCCGTAATCGGAGGTTTAATAACCACCTTGATTTTGCTTGTTGGCTCAATTACGGTTATTTACAATGCAATAGACAGAATAATTAACCCCACCTCTATCAACTATAACGGAATGATTATATTTGCCTGCTTTGGCGCTGTGGTAAATTTGTGCGCCGCTTATTTTACCCGCGACGGTCATTCAATAAACCAAAAAGCAGTTAATCTGCATATGCTTGAAGACGTTTTGGGTTGGATCGTCGTGCTTGTCGGTGCCGTTGTTATGCGCTTTACCGACTTTGCAATTATTGACCCGATTATGTCTATCGGTGTTGCTGTATTTATATTAATAAACGCCCTTAAAAACCTAAAAGAAGTGCTTGATTTGTTTCTCGAAAAAATTCCTGAAGGCATGGCGGTTGAAGACATTAAGCAACACGTGGCTGAAATTGACGGCGTTTTAGACGTACACCACGTTCACGTTTGGAGTACCGACGGTCAAACGGTATATACCACAATGCACATTGTGACCAATGCTGATAATCACCAAATTAAACACGCCGTGCGCGACGTTTTAAGGGAAATAGGCATCGTTCACGCAACGCTTGAATTGGAAGCCGAGAATGAACATTGCCATGAGGAACATTGCCACGTAGAAGCACACGACAGCGGTGGGCATCATCATCACCATCACCATCATTAATCAAAAAGGCTTGAACCTTAAAGGTTCAAGCCTTTTTTTACACTGCTTTTTCAATTATCGCCGCAAAGACGGTAATATCATCATCGTGCCCATCGCGACGGCGCCGCCGCGCCGCAGTTGCCAGCCTTTCGGATAACTGTTTTGCATTTCCGCCCTGCCATCCTTCAACCTCGGCGCATATCCAATCGGTGCCCTCGGTGCACACACCGTCAGACATCATAATAAGAATATCGTCCTCTTTTAAAGTAACAGTAGCTTTATCAAAACCGACATCGTGTAAAATTCCCGTTGGTAACGATTTACATTCGGCCCTTCCCATTCTGCCATTTCGTCTTACAATGGTAGGCGCAGCACCTGCCTTAAAAAGCTCAGTTTTACCCGAAAACAAGTCAATACACGAAATATCCAACGTTGCAAGTGACTCGTCCGTCGACTTGAATTGCATCGCCGAATTGACAAGCCGCAAGGTACAATCATAACCAAATCCTGCTTTTAAAAGCCTTTCAGCCAGCCCTGCCGTTACACACGAATCTACCGCCGCTCTGCCGCCGCTACCCATTCCGTCACTCACGATTGCTATCAGCCTACCGCGTCCATCAAAGAAATATCGACAGGTGTCACCACAAAGTTGATTTTTACCTTGATTAAACTGTGTGCAATAGCAGTCGACCGAATATATCGCTTTTTCGGTTGCGGTTATATAATACGTATGCCCAACACGATTAATTTCGGGCGCTTCAAAATCGCGGTCGCATACCTGTTCAATTCTACTCAAAACTCTTGCTCGGTTTATGGGAATTTCGGGTATTTCCATCAGCTTTATCTCGACCGTCATTCTGCCGAACTTATCGACTACGCAACTACACTCGTCAGCCCTTAAATCAAGCTCCTTAAGCGCTACCGCTACCCTTCCCGCCATTGCAACGTCATATTTATGCGCGGTTTTAAATTCATTAGAGAGCTCACACAGCATAGAAGCAATACCGTTCATCTGGTCGGACATCACGTCCCTCATTTCCGAAACCCTTTTTTCTGCCGCAACGTTGCTCAAATATTCCGAATAATTTCGAACTACACTGTCCTCAAATTTTTCTATCCTTAGGCATTTTTCAGAAAACTGCTGCGGAACCTGTGCCAGATTAATAGGTTGACATCTACGAACGGCCTCACTCATCGCTAATACTGCGTCAACCGTGGTTTTTCGTTGCTTTTCCCAACAATAAAGCATAAACGTACAGCCCTTACAGGCATCGTTTTCCACCTTGTGTAAAACTGCGGCAAAGCTTGGCTTTTTACTTATTGCCAAGCACCTTGCAACATCCTCTACCGTTTCGCTCACGCCCTGCAACGCCGCCGAAGCAAAGCTTAAACGCATTGTAAGTGTTTTTCTGAGTCCTTCGGTGTCGGGCGTGGTAACGGGCGGAATTATGTAAGCGCCTATTTTTGAGCTTAGCGTTCGCGGTATAATCAAAAACACAAATCCGGCAATAAGCGTTTCAACAAACATTGCGACCGACTCCTTTGAGGCGGAGGACACGAGTATCCATAAGGCCGAAGCGCTTGCCGGCACACTTACCGTCGGCAGCTTGCCTAATGAAGCAAAAACTCCTGCCCCTAAGGCTGAAAAACAAATGACCAACGCATAAGAACTGTTACCGCCCGAAAGACATATCGCTATAGCTATGGCAACGCCGCAAATAGACGCTATGCCCGCTCTGCCGTATCTTGCCGCAAACAAAAGAATAACAAATGATATGATTCTGCCTAAGGATATTCCATCTACCTGCACAGGGAAAAGCGCCGTCAAAACAAGACTCATAGAAATTACCGTCGAAGCAATCTGCTCTGACGAAAGTCCTGCCGACGAGCCGTACTTAATTGCGGTAGCTCTACGTATAAAATAAGCGCCGCCACCCGACAGTAAGCCCTCAGCTATACCTAAAACTATGTTATCCGTTGCCCTGCTCGATGCGGCGGCAAAGTTTACCCCCAACATTACAACAGCAGCTGTAATAGCGCTAAAAACAGCATTTCTGCCTATTTTCAATCCGTTAAGTATCAATCTTATTGCAACGATAGCAATTATGCCCGCAATAAATTTAAAACCTGAAATGTTTGAAAACGGCACTATGTAACCCACCGTAGCGCCCAATGCACAAGAAAGCATATATTTTATAGGCGCACCTGCAACTGCCGCCGCCCCCAAAGGCGAAATACCGCCCCAAAGACTTGTTTTAGCCATAAAAAAGCCCAACACTGTGGCCAATAACTGCCACACTATCGTGCTTATGGCCTCGCTAAACCTTGAAATGTTAAAAACCTTAGTGCTGCTCACAATCTCTTTCATTTTTGCCGTCCTCGTCTTTTACACTTTTTGTAACTAATTATAATCCGTTTGTCGTGACTTTTTTGTCAAAACTAATTGTTGTTTTTTGAATATTTAAAGGCTTTATTGCATAACCGACGTTTAATGATAAAATACAAAAAACCTCGTCAAAGTTTTGGCGCTAAATTTTTTTAAAATTTTTTAAAAAAAGACTTGCTTTTTGCAATAAGGTGTGCTAATATAATTCTCGCACTCAGCAAAACACAGTAGTCGGTGGCTGAATGTAATTCGATTACAAGTCGGTGTTGATTACGGTGAGGGTCCACCCGTTCCCATCCCGAACACGGAAGTTAAGCTCACTTGTGCTGACAATACTTGGCTGGTGACGGCCCGGGAAGATAGGTAATGCCGACACAAAAACAAAGCCGTTTAAATGTTTAAACGGCTTTGTT
>JAZRNK010000038.1:0-7433 GCA_045648145.1 Acutalibacteraceae bacterium
AAACGTTCTTCGCACAATATACGCAGTTATCGCTGCTTTGGTGCTTGGTTTGGGTATGTGTATGTGCCTTGTTTGGAATCAAATTGTTTGGGGCACTCTCGTAGGACTTCTTGGTATCATTATGCTGATTGCTCTCATTCCAATGATTAAAGGCATCAAATGAAAGTATTAAAGGTTGTTAAAAATCCTTATATAAGCCTTGCGTTCAACTTTACTTACGCAGTAAGCAATTGCGCTATAGGATTTATTACACATTCGTGGTGGTTTATTACTGTTGGCGCATACTACTTAGTACTTGCCACCTCGCGTTTTTCCGTCTTGAAAATTAAGCAACTATCAAACGGCAACTCCGATATAGAAGTATTTGCAAGACGGATTACCGGTGTCTTGTTGCTTGTGCTGTCATTCTGCTTAATCGGTGTCAACGTCTTATCAGCAGTAACTGAACGTGGCACAAAATTTAACGAAATCGTAATGATTGCGATTGCAACCTATACCTTTGCAAAAATAACGATTGCAATTATAGGATTGGTTAAATCTAAAAATCTCGCTTCACCGTTAATTACAACGTTACGAAATATATCATTTGCAGATGCAGTTGTTTCAATATACACGCTGCAACGTTCAATGCTTGTATCGTTTCCCGGTATGACGGCAAAAGAAATTTTAATTTTTAACGTTTTAACAGGAACAGCCGCTTGGATAGTTGTGTTGTTTCTTGGCATCAATCTAATAGGAGGAAAATATACAAATATGGCTAAATCAAAAATTGTAAAAGCAAACGGAAAAATTGCCGAGACAGTAACCGACGGCTACAAGAAAATTGAAAAAGGTGTTGTAGACGGCTACAAAAAAATTGAAAAGGGCGTTGTAGACGGCTACACAAAAATCGAGGATAAGTTTGTAGACGCTTATCTAACTAAAGACGGCGAAACCATCGAAGAAGCTAAAGAAAGATTAAAAGGGAAAAAATAAATCAAAAAATCTAATCAAAAAGACCTTGTCAAACGACAAGGTCTTTTTTGGCTGTTCCGAACCATTTAGATGCCAACTCAAAGTTGGTCTTTTATAAAGTTAATTAGTCGCAAAATCCCATTTTATCTTTCTCGGTGTTTTAGTATCAACTCTAAACCTCTTTTGTTCTTTTTAAAAAATGATAAAGGTCAAAGTATCTGTACCAAAGTCCGTATAAAAACCGTATTTCTTCTTGCAACTCTTCTCTGTCCATATTACTGCTACCTTTCTTTTTGGTAACAGCAATTATATCCGAAAAGTTTTAAAAGTCCAGAGAATTATTTGTGTTATCGATTTTTTCTATCCGTACAGCTGTTCCTGAAACAGAAACTCTAACAATATCACTACCAAAAGAGGATTCAAACTCTACGCCTAACACTGCATTTGCACCTAATTGAACAGCTTTACGTTTGAATTTTTCTACTACATATTCCCTTGCATTTGAAATCAATTTATTAGCACCGGAAAGTTCGGTATCTTTAAAAGTGAAGGCGTTTCCCAAATCCTCAAAAGTAGCGTCTAAACGCTTCCAAAAACTATTCTTAAAAACAACTTCTTCACACAAGATATCGATATAATCTTTGACTATATAACCATCAAAATTATTGCTAGTTGTTAATAAGAGATTTGAAAAATTTGTTTCAAATTCTTTTAATTTTTGACTTTTGATTTCTTGTGCTTTTATATTTTCTTCTAAAATTTCCCTTTCTTTTTGAACTTTTGCACTTTGCTCAAAACAAATATTATTATAAATACGTTTTAATTCATCGTCCAAATCAATATCATTTTCAGGTATTACTTTTTTTATATTTAATATTTGTTGTTTTGAATATCTTGCTTCATCGCTATCTGGAAAACAAGCAATTATTTTTAAATAACCGTTTAATGCATAATTTAATTTTTTTCCATAATAATGGGCACGATAAGCCTGATTATACATTTCTTTACTATCCATTTTAACTCTCCTTTAATGTTTTACAGCTTGAAATCAACATTCGTCTGATTCTGCCGCATAGGTTTCTGTATTTTTTATATGTATCTTCATCAATTGCATTAGTATTAAATAACAACTGAAGCCAACCCTCTGTTTCACTAGATTCTTTTAATGCAATTTCAAATTTAGAAAGCATATCAGCCCTGCTTTGACCATAATTTGCCTCACGAATATTGGCATAAACACTGCTCGAACTTTTCCGAATTTGAAAGATTGTATTAGACGGTGCTTTTATACTTTTACATAGCAATTCAATATCTGTTGCTAATTGTTCTGAATAAACAAGCAAATAATTCTTAGGCATAATCTCACTTCCTTTGTGATAATTATAGCATAAATTCAAAAACAAATCAATGCGAAGCATTGTATATTATCAATTCCGCAAGGAATTGCATATCATCAAAGCAACGCTTTGTATATCATCATTGCGAAAGAGGCTTTTGATACACACCTGAAGGTGTGATGAGATACAAGGGCGGCAACGCCGCCCTTGATGATATACACGCTAACGCGTGATGATATACCATTGCTTTCGCAATGGATAAAAAAATCGACTTGCTAATGCAAGTCGATTTTTTGGTGGGAGCGGGTGGATTCGGACCACCGAAGGCAAAGCCAACAGATTTACAGTCTGCCCCCTTTGGCCACTCGGGAACACTCCCATATTTATTTTAGCTTTGGCTGTCGCTCAAAAGATGGAGCTGGTGGACGGACTTGAACCCCCGACCTGCTGATTACAAATCAGCTGCTCTACCAACTGAGCTACACCAGCGTCTTCAGCCTCGGCACCTTGATAATATACCACAACTCGACATCAATGTCAATAACAATTTTTACAAATTAAAATTTATTTTTTCTAATAATTTAAATTGTTAGTGACAAACGGTTTTTATTGTGTTACAATATGTTTTAAGCAAAAGTTTAAACTATGATTTGGAGTGCGTATAATATATGAACATTCAGTTTACGAATGAAATTATTTCCTTTATGAGCGACTTTTTGAAGGAAAACGGTTTTTCTTCTGACGGTCTTGAGGCAGGTCTTTTTAAAAACGACCTAAAAATGTATAAGGTCGAGTTTATCGATGGCAAAAATACCTTTATGCTCTCGGTTGCCAACATTGACTCTGACGGTCAGGCAGGCGATTTTGCCAAGCTTTCATCCTGGTATTTTGACGAGGAAAATCACGGTGCTAAGGACACAAAATGCATTGCCGAGGACTTTACAGAAGCCGTTGCCGCCGACGCTAACATTAAAATTGTCAAGACACAAGCAGGCAGCACCGAGGTTGCCATGCCCGAAAAGGCCGCCGAAGGAAAGGACCCCGGAATTGAAGCCTTTGCGCAGAAATTCCTCGCCCTCTTCCCTGCCTATAAGGACAATTACAAGGATATGATGGTAAAGTACGGCGATTTTCTGTACATTGATTTCTTCAAAAAATACGCAGTTGATAAAATGAAGGAATTGATGCAGGACGAAGCCAAAAACAAAAAGGTACTTAAAAAATATTGGGATATGCTCGGCGAGATGCACTACACCGCCGAAAGCATTGTCGGTGACGTTATATGTGCCGTTATTATTGCCGGTAGCTTTGAGGGTGACGTTGCAGCTTTTAATTCAGCTGCCGAAAAATACCTCGCCGATTACCCGTTCTTAAAATCTGCAGGTGTCGCCTCGGTTAAGGATTATGCCAAAAACAAAAAGCTTCGCAAAATGTTGGAGCATTAAGATAAAATAATTGTCTGTGGGAGGAGCAAGCCCCTCCCCTACATAACACATTTTTAATTTAAAAAACCCCTGACAAAAATTGTCGGGGGTTGTTTTTTGATATTATTTAAATTGTGAATTATAAAGGGTGCTGTAAAAGCCGCCTTTTTCGATTAGCTCGTCGTGTTTACCCGACTCGGTTATCTTGCCGTTTTGCAGAACTAAAATCTGGTCGGCATTTTGTATGGTCGACAATCTGTGAGCGATTATAAAACAGGTTCTGCCCTTCATAAGCTCGGTCATAGCCTCTTGAATTTTAATTTCGGTACGTGAGTCGACGTTGGAGGTCGCCTCGTCCAAAATGAGCATTTCAGAGTTAGAAATCATAGCTCGGGCTATGGTTATAAGTTGTCGCTGGCCCTTGGAAATGTTAATTCCGTCGTCGGTTATGACCGTATCATAGCCATCGGGCAGAGCCTCGATAAAGCTGTCTATCCTTGCCGCCCTTGCCGCCGCCTTGACCTCGTCCAAAGTTGCGTTTTCCCTGCCGTATGCGATATTTTCGAATATCGTACCGCAGAAAAGCCAGGTGTCCTGCAGGACCATTGTATAGGCCTTACGCAAGGACTTTCGGGTGATGTTTTTGATGTTTACCCCGTCAACCGAAATCTCGCCCTTCAGAGTATCGTAAAACCGCATTAAAAGGCTGATTATGGTGGTTTTACCTGCACCCGTCGGACCGACAATGGCAATGGTTTTGCCGGGTCGCGCGTCTATCGAAATACCGTCCAAAATAATTTTGTCGGACGTATAACCGAATGTGACATTATGTAAACTTACCTGACCGGTGGTTTCCTCCATTACTTTAGCGTCAGCTTGGTCTTGAGGCTCGGGGGTTTCGTCGAGAATTCTAAACACCCTGTCTGCCGCCGAGAATGCCGACTGAAACTCGTTTAAGATATTAGCAAACTCGTTTATGGGGCCGGCGAATTTACGTGAATATTGAACGAACTGCGCCACGCCGCCCAAGGTTATGAAGAACAGAGTGCCGGCCTTAAAGGTGCCGTTTTGCGAGTACATATAAAGCACACCGCCGAAAATCATAACCAGCGAAATAGAAAGGTTATTGATAAAGCCAACCATGGGGCCCAAGGCGCCACCATAATAATCGGCCTTGAAATACGCCTTCATTGCCGACTCATTACGGTTGTTGAACCTATCAGCAATCTTGTCCTCACGCGAGTAAGCCTGAATAGAACGGCAGCCCGAAAGCATTTCCTCAGCGTAGCCGTTAAGCTCACCCAATTTATGTGAGCGCTCACTAAACAACGGTCTTACCTTTTTGGAGCGGTAGCGTGTAAAGATAATGGCCGTCGGAACGGTTATTACGAAAACTGCGATAAGCGGTTTTGAGATATTCCACATAAAGATAAGCGAGCCGATAACGGTATAAAGGCTGGTCATTATCTGCACAAGGTCGTGCGAGAGGGTGCTGTTAATGGTATCAATGTCGTAGGAAATGCGGCTGATAATATCCCCTGTCGGGTGGGTGTCGAAATAACCTACGGGTAAGGTCAGTAGTTTTTCAAACAACTGACGGCGCATTATGTAAACTATTTTCTGACCAATGAAAATCATCACAACCGACAAAACGTACGACAGCATCGCGCTCAAAACATAACATAGAATCATTTTGCCGACGTTCTCCCAAACGACGTTGAACTGCACCCCGTCGAGTGACGAAATGGCGTCGATAGCGGTGCCCGAATATTTGGGGCCTAAAAGGGAGAGCTGATTTGAAAGCAGGGTTAAAACAACGGCCGGTACAAAAAGGTACCAAAACCTTAAAACGTAGCCGCAGAGTCTTATAAAGATACCTTTATTATCCCTTTTTAAAGTGTCCTTTTTCATATCCTTAGTCAACAAAAGCACCTCCCATCTGAGAGTCGCTGATTTCTTTATACTCGACACAGGTTTCCAGCAGCTGCTCATGCGAGGCCTTGCCGATAATCTTACCTTCGTCGAGCACCATAATGACGTCGCAGTCCTTAACCGAGCTGACGCGTTGTGCAACCGTTATGACGGTAGTATCGCTCAAATGCTCGTCCAGAGCAAGACGAAGCTGCGCGTCGGTCTTGTAATCGAGCGCCGACGAGCTGTCGTCGAGAATTAAAATTTCGGGGTTGGCGGCAATGGCGCGGGAGATTAAAACCCTCTGCTTTTGTCCGCCCGAAATGTTGGTGCCGTGCTGTGAAAGGTTATGGCTATAGCCATCGGCAAAGCCCTCGATAAAGTCGTGAGCCTGTGCAATTTTTGCCGCCTTGACGACATTTTCATGAGGGATGTCCCTACCGAAGCAGATATTCTCCTCAATAGTATCGGCATACAGAAAATCCTGCTGCAGAGCCGAACCGAACATTTTATAAAGCGTTTCCTTTTCGATGGTCCTGATATCCTGACCGTTTATGTATATCGCGCCACTTGTAACGTCATAAAAGCGAAGCAGCAGCTTAATAACGGTCGATTTACCCGAGCCCGTAGCACCGATAATGCCAAGCTTTTGACCTTTTTTAAGCTCAAAACTGATATTTTCGACGTTGTTACGGCGTCCGTTATAGGAAAATGTCACGTTATCGAACAAAATAAAGCTATCGGTCTTTTTGAGCGGATAATCGGCAACCGATTTGACCGTAATATCCTCCGCGCTTTCTAAAACCTCGGCAATACGGTTGGCCGACGCGGCGCATTTTGTGAACATAACGAAAATACGGGTAATGGCCATAAGCGACATGGAAATATGGGTAAAATACTGCATAAAGGCAATAACAGTCTCGGGGTCGGATTTACCGCCTGCCACACGCGAGGCGCTTAACGCAATAACGGCGACGATGCCCAAATTCATAAAGGTGGTCATTACGGGGTGAACGGCGCCCATAACGATACCCGCCTTGCGCTCGTCCTTTATTAAGCTTTTGTTGACCATATCGTAACGGCGGTTTTCATAGTCGACCTTGGACAGCGCCTTTATTACGCGGATGCCCTGAACGTCTTCTCGCACCACCCTTACCATACCGTCAACCGAGCGCTGCACCTTTGAATAAAGCGGAACTCCCTTTTTGGAAATGATATAAACGGTGATGAACAAAAGCGGCATTATGGCTATCATAACAAGCGAAAGATAAGCATCCATAAAAAGCGTTATGCTGACGCCGCCTATGAGCATAATGGGTGCGCGAACACCCATCCTCTGAATCATATTAACAAAGCTGTGAACGTTATAGGTGTCGGTCGTAATACGCGACTCTAAAGAAGGAACGGTGAATTTATCGGTCTGCGAGGCCGAGAGCTTTAAGGTTTTTATAAACAAATCACGGCGCATATTCTCGGCAAAATCTGCCGATACCCTTGCAGCTATTCTGTTGGCTTTTACGTTTAAAATACAGGCCAAAAAAGAGCAGAAAAGCATAACGACGCCCCAGAAAACAATTTCCCGAAGCTGCATTTTATCAACGTTTTTTAGGATGTAGCTCAACAAATACGGGAGCATCAGCTCGGCCAAGGTGCCCACGGTTTTTATGACAAAGCCCCAGGTTATAGACCTGTAAAACCCTTTCAGATAATTTAATATGGTTTTCAAATTCACCGCTTCTTTCAAGCATATTATTACCTTTAATTTTACCACCGCTAACCATTTGTGTCAACAATATGAAAACAAAAA
>JAZRNK010000039.1:0-5602 GCA_045648145.1 Acutalibacteraceae bacterium
ATGAATTAAAGAAATACATAGATTACTACAACAACGAAAGAATTTCCTTAAAACTAAAAGGAATGAGCCCAGTACAATACCGAACTCATTCACTTACAATTTAATATTTAATTTTGTCTAAACTTTGGGGTTCACTTCAAAACTCTTTCGGTGCTTTTTATTATTACTTTAAACAATATTGTTTATGTTGTAGCAAAGCGTCATAAGGCTGTCGCTCAAATGAACGTTTTCTACAATAATATTAGGGAATTCAATCGACAAATCGTAATGGCTGAAATTCCATACGCCCTTAATGCCAAGCTTGACAAGCGCCTCAACAACATCGTGCGCCTCTTTTTTAGGTATACACAAAATAGCAATGTCGGGTCTGTTTTCACGGCAGAACTCGTCTAATCGGTCCATGCTGTGTACCGGCATATTTTGAATAGTCTGACCGACAATGGACTGCTTTTTATCAAAAATACCGATAAGACTAAAGCCGTTGGTGGTCATATCAAAGTGCATGGTTAAGGCTCTGCCCATATGTCCTGCACCAATAAGAATAGCGCGTTTTGGAACGTTAAGGCCTAATATCTTACTTATTTCATTTTGTAAAAGCTCGATATTGTAACCGTAGCCTTGCTGCCCAAACTCGCCAAAACAGTTTAAGTCCTGTCTTATCTGACTTGCGGTAAGCCCCATACGCTCGGACAATTCTTTAGAGGAAATTCTGTGTAAGCCTTTAGATTTTAAGTCGCCTAAAAAACGGTAGTATCGAGGTAATCTTTTGATTACAGAACTGGAAACATTTCCTGTTTTACTCATTTTTTTAATGCTCCTATTAATTATTTTGAAAGCTTTTTAACGGTTTCCATAACGTAATCGCCGAATTCGGTACAGGTACAACCTGTATCTCTGCCGGTGATTGTGAGTTTCTTTTCGCTATACATACAAATGTCAAGTGCTTTTTCAAGCAAATCGGCTTCGGTCTGTTTGCCGATGTGTGACAAAAGCATTACTGCAGCGCGAAGCATAGAGCAGGGATCTGCAAACTTATCTCTGCCTTCAAGCACCATTCTGGGAGCTGAACCGTGAATAGCCTCAAACATAGCGTAGCGTTTACCGATGTTAGCGCTACCTGCAGTGCCTACACCGCCTTGGAATTCTGCTGCTTCGTCGGTAATGATATCACCGTAGAGGTTGGGGAGTACGAATACTTTAAAATCTCTGCGACGCTTTTCGTCGATAAGCTTGGCGGTCGTGATATCTATGTACCAGTCGTCAGTAATAATTTCGGGGTATTCTTCGCCAACCTTTTGGCAAATTTTAAGGAACTTACCGTCGGTTGTCTTTATAACGTTGGCTTTTGTTATGATAGAAACACGCTCTTTTTTATTTTTTCTTGCGTAGTCGTAAGCAAGTCGCGCAATTCTCTCACAACCCTCGCTTGTTGCGACAACAAAGTCAACAGCAAGGTCGTCAGAAACGTTTAAACCGTCTGAGCCGACAGCGTAGCCGCCCTCGGTATTCTCACGGAAGAAGGTCCAATCAATTCCTTGCTCGGGAACACGGACAGGACGAAGATTAGCAAAAAGGTCTAATTCTTTTCTCATAGCAACGTTGGCGCTTTCAATATTAGGCCACGGGTCGCCAGCTCGGGGAGTGGTTGTGGGGCCTTTAAGAATAACGTGACACTTTTTAAGCTCTGCCAATACGTCGTCAGGTATTGCCTTGCCTTGTGCGGCACGGTTTTCTATTGTAAGGCCATCAATTTCCTTGAAAACGATTTTGCCGTTTGCGACATCGTCGTTGAGCAGGAAACGGAGAACTCTTTCGGCTTCGTGTGTTATAACGGGACCGATACCGTCACCACCGCAAACACCGATAATAAGCTCATTTAAATTATTGTAGTCTACAAAATTCTTTTCGGCTTTAATCCTTTCGGCTCTTTCCTGCTGTGCAATTAACAGCTTTTCAAAGGCTGCCACCGATTCTTTGATTTTTGCGTTAGTCATAATATTCAAACCTTTCTGTTAAATTTTAAGAGTTTTCTTTTGTATATCTTAATAATCCGCCTGCGAGAATAATATCTCTCGAACGGCCGGAAAGCATAGGAATAACCTCATATTCTTTACCGGTTGTCTTGTTTACAAGTGTTACCTTGTCGCAGTTTTCAATGCTTGCTCTTATGTTGGGCAATTCTAAAACATCAAATTGGGAAATCTCGTCGTAAGCAGTGGCATTCTTAAAGGTAAGCGGTAAAATACCTGCATTTATAAGGTTTGCCGCATGAATTCTTGCAAAAGATTTGGCAACAACAGCCTTGATACCAAGATAAAGCGGAACGAGTGCGGCGTGCTCACGTGAGGAGCCTTGGCCGTAGTTTTCTCCGCCGATAATAATTCCTTTACCTTCTTTTTGGCAATTTTCTGGGAACTGCTCATCACATCTTGTGAAGCAGAAGTTGGAAAGATAAGGGATGTTTGAACGGTAGGGAAGAATTTTTGCGCCTGCAGGCATAATGTGGTCGGTTGTAATGTTATCGCCAACCTTGAGCACTGCCTTGGCTTCAATGCTATCCCACAATGGCTCGGTTTTGGGGAATGGCTTAATATTGGGACCGCGAAGTATTTCAACTTTGGCTGCCTCTTCTATAGTTGCAGGGGCATCTACCATATTATCGTTAATCAAGAATTTGTCAGGAAGCTTAATTGAAGAAATGTCGGCATCAAGTGTTCTTGGGTCGGTAAGATAGCCCGTAAGAGCTGCAGCTGCAGCAGTTTCGGGACTTACGAGATAAACGCCTGCGTCAGCAGTACCGGAACGGCCTTCAAAGTTACGGTTAAAGGTTCTTAAAGAAACGCCTTTAGAGTTGGGTGACTGCCCCATACCGATACAAGGACCACAGGCACATTCCAAAATTCTGGCACCGGCAGCTATAAGCTTGGATAATGCGCCACACTCGGCAAGCATATTGAAAACCTGCTTTGAACCGGGGGCAATGCCAACCGAAACGCTTGGGTCAACAGTCTTACCGTCTAAAATAGCGGCTACTTTAAGCATATCGTAAAGAGAAGAATTGGTACAGCTACCGATAAGTACCTGATCAACCTTCATATTGCCGATTTCGGTGATTTTTTTAACGTTATCGGGCATATGAGGCAACGCCGCCATAGGCTCGAGTGAGGAAAGATCAATATTAATTTCTTTGTCGTAGACAGCATCACTGTCGCTCTCAAGCGGAATAAAGTCTTGTTCTCTTGACTGCGCCTTTAAAAACTCACGGGTGATTTCGTCAGAAGGGAATATAGAGGTGGTAGCGCCAAGCTCAGCACCCATATTGGTAATTGTAGCTCTTTCGGGAACGGAAAGTGTTTTAACACCGTCTCCTGCATATTCAACTATGTAACCTACGCCACCCTTAACTGATAAGATTCTCAACACCTCAAGAATAATGTCCTTTGCGCTGACAAAGGGTGAAAGCTTACCTGTAAGGTTAACTCTAATCATCTTAGGCATAGGTATGTAATAAGCACCGCCGCCCATTGCAACGGCAACGTCCATACCGCCGGCACCGATAGCCAACATACCGATACCGCCTCCGGTAGGAGTGTGCGAGTCAGAACCAATAAGAGTTTTGCCGGGCTTGCCAAAACGCTCTAAATGAACCTGATGGCAAATGCCGTTACCTGGTCTTGAATAATATATACCGTGTTTTTTAGCAATAGACTGTATAAAACGGTGGTCGTCTGCATTTTCAAAGCCGGTCTGAAGTGTGTTATGGTCAATATAAGCAACCGAACGTTCGGTTTTTACACGGTCAACACCCATAGCTTCAAATTCAAGATAAGCCATTGTACCTGTGGCATCTTGAGTTAACGTCTGGTCAATTTTTAAACCAATATCATTGCCGGGAATCATTTCGCCGTCAACAAGATGGGTTTTAATTATCTTTTGTGCAATAGTAAGTCCCATTAGTTTTCATCTCCAAGAAAAATAATATAGTTTATTATCCTATAAAACGCAAAAATTGTCAATGTTTTAACACAATAAAATAAAAATATTAACAAGTTTGTTAATTATATTAATATGTAACAGTGTGCTTGTCACGTTATAAATAAAACAGGTTAAACAAACGGATGAATATGCTTAACAAATGAATTGGTCAAAGAAGGTCAAAAAATATTTGAAAAAAGTTTGTAAAAGGTATTGACAAACGCGTAAAATATGGTAATATAATATCAGTTAGCACTCGCGAGGCGAGAGTGCTAAAAGGGTGGTGAAGCGGTGAATATAAGTGACAGAAAAAGAATTATTCTTGCGGCTCTTATAAAAAATTACATCAAAATGGGTGAGCCGGTTGGCTCTAAAGCTTTGATTGAGTTGACAGGTTTGTGTCTTTCTTCGGCTACACTTCGTAACGAAATGAGCGAGTTGTGTGAGTTGGGCTTTTTAGAGCAGCCTCACACTTCGGCAGGCAGACGACCTACAAGCGCAGGTTACAGTTTTTATTTTGACGAGCTTATGGATCGCCGTGACGTACCGTCGGATTTAAAGATTATAATTGATAAAATGTTGTTCGATGCTGCAAAAGACCCTGAAAATTTGGCATCTATTGCGGGGCAGCTGTTGTCGAATATGACGGGTTTTCCTACCGTTATGGCAACTGTCACCAAAGAGCAAACCTTTATTAAGCAAATTAAGGTTTTGCCGATGGGCAGCAGAACGGTGTTATTGTTGTTGATTACGTCAAACGGATTGACAAGGAGTCGTATTTGCCGTAGCGCGTTTGATATATCACCCAATGCGCTTCATATTTTTGAAAGACTTATAGCCACCGAAATAGTTGGTGTCAGATTTTCTGAATTTACACCTGCTTTTTTACAATTATTAGTATCCCGTAGCGGTGACGTTTCTTTAGTTATAACCCCGCTTTTGTCAAGTGTTTTTGAAATGGTTGAGGATATGCAGTCCAAAAGCGTTAGCGTTAAGGGCGAATCCAACCTTATGAAATGCTATTCAAACGAATATGATGCCAGAGCTGTATTGGAGCTGTTGACCAAGCAAGAGGTTTTACATTCAATCCTCGCTAACACAAACAGCAGTATCGAGATAATCTTTGGCGACAAAACGGGTATAGAACAGTTGAGGCCGTCTAATATTATTGTTGCAAAATATTCTTTGGGTGATGAGGATATTGGCAGAATAGGTGTTATAGGTCCTACACGAATGGCTTATGAGCAGTTAATACCGAGCGTTAAATATTTTGCCGACCGCTTGGGTGTTGTTATGACACAGGCCATGTACGATCTTGAACAACGGTAAAACGTCTTTTACATAATTGTATAAAGGCACGTATATATTATTAATCGAAAGGAATGATTACTTTGGCAGAAAAGAAGAACGAAAAAGTAACAGAAGCTTCTGAAAATGTCGAAGGTACAAAAAAGCCTAATAAGAAAGCGACTGCAAAGTCTGCTGAGCTTGAGCAATTAAAGGAAGAACTGCAAAAGCAGAAGGAACTTCTTTTAAGAACGGCGGCAGAGTTTGATAACTATAAAAGGCGTACTGAAAGAGAAAGCATTGCTGCTGCCGAATACACAAAGGCGCAGATGTTAAAAAA
>JAZRNK010000040.1:0-2369 GCA_045648145.1 Acutalibacteraceae bacterium
CACACTTTTGTCATCAAGCGTCATTTGGCTGATTTCTAAAGCCAATAAAAGCTGGGCGCCCTTTGTGTCTGTCCTGCCGCCAACTGTTTTTAACGCAGTTCTTATAGGACTTGAAATTACACTTTTTATGCCAAGCGGCACTGCAACGCTTACCGCATTTTTTATCTCGGCTTTAGAGGTAGGACTCGGTGAAACCGCTGTTTGCACAGTATTAGGCGTTCCACTTTATTATGCGTTAAAAAACAAAATTAAAAATTTTTAAAAGTAAAAACTTCCAAGTAATTTGGAAGTTTTCTTTTTTTATATAAAAATTTTTAAGGGTAAAAATAAATTCGAGGTGATTTTTATGAGCAAAAAAAGAAGAGATAAACTACAAAAAAACGTACCGCTTAATAACAACTATTCTGGTGCTACCGATATAGACAATAAAACCGACTGCAACAGTATGAAGGCAACAATAGAGCCGAGAGCAATGCCCTTTCGCTCAAATCCCGAAAACTGCCTTGAAATGATAAACACCTACGGCACCTACGAAATACAACCGACGTCTAATTCGGCAAACGAGTTCCCTGCCATTTCGCAAGGACTTCCAAGCGAAGAAATACGCAAAAAACCAAACAACTTCAAAGAAGGCAAAATCCCGAAGCTGTAAAGCCTCGGGATTTAAAATTATTGCATGGTAAAATATTCCTTACATTGTTCTTCAAGCTCTTCTGGAATGACAAACTTTACAGCATCACCTGAATATCTGTTTCTGACAATAACCAAATCTCCTTCAGAATATTCTAAAGAATAGCTGGCATTTTGCCTTACGAACATGGTTGTTTCATCACATTCGTAAAACCAAAAAAGCTCGTCAGGATACCCACTTTCAATAAACTCCTGTGGCTCTACAGTATCTAATACCTGCCTAAAAACCGTAATGGCATCGTCCGGCAAAAGCTTGAAATACGAAATCTCAAAACCGTCTTTATTAATTTGAGTTTTGTCATAACACAACTTATCCAATTTAAAATTTTCAATTTTTTCTACATATTCATCATATTTTTCCTCAAGACAGAACTTAACCGAGCCATCATAAAAAGCGCCGTCAACCAAAGTTTTATCGTAATTAAGGCAAAACATTTTTCCCCATATTTCGCTCAAAAGCACAGGCACGTCGCTATCGGTAATATATCCGTACTCGTGCAACGGGAAGGTCAGCTCATCACAGCTTGGCAAAACAACGTAGGTTTTGCCGTCGACAGTAAAGGATTTGTTCTCGTCTATCCATATTGCCTGACGTTCACGCATCTTGTCAATCTTGTCACAGGAACAGAAGGCAAGACACAAAACACAACACAAAAGAGCAACCGATATTAATCTTATAAGCTTTTTCATATATCTTACCTCCTACTCAAGATTAAGCTTTTTCTTTATAACCAAATTGGTAACGACAAAATAAAGCAAACCTAACAACGCGTAAAATACAACAAAGAAAAGTATAAAAATATGTACCGTAGCGAACGGATGCTCTACCGTAAAATTTTCAATCATATCGAACGGAATATACTCATAACAGGTGCTTATAATTATAACAAAAACCGTTCCTATAACCTGAGTAATCAAATAGTATACGAAATATGCACCAAATGCCGCAAAAATGCGATTTTTCTTGGCCATCTGTCCGATAGCAATACAAGCATAAAACAATAACGTGCTTGAACCAATTAAAACAATCGCACCGACAATCAACTCAACAATATATAAAATACCGTGACCGCCCAAAAAATCAAAATACTTGCCTGCAAGAAAAGTTGCCGCCTTAATAAGCTCTACCAAAACCTCGCCCACGGTTGCCACACAAACCGACAGTAATGAAGTAACCAACGACAACAAAAAGAACGAAACCGAAACAATAAGCTTACTAATAATATGTTGCGCAGGTGTAACCGGCAAAGTGAAGCTTAAATAGCCCTCATTAGTAAAAAGATTACCGTAAAACCTTTTTATGCTGTAAAACCAAGCCGAAACCAATAAAACAATATTGCTTATAACCATAGCAATTACTGCCGACACAAAAACAATATCATACGCAACGCTGTCGGTTTCAAAAAACTGAACAAACCTTAATAAAAATGCTATTCCCAACACAACTATCTGAATTGGAAGCATAATTTTCGAATAACCGATAAACTCGTGCTTTATAAGCTTTCCTACCATTTGAACACCTCCCTGAACAACTCGTCGACACTCTTTCCGTTTTCCTCGCGAATTTCGTCAACCGTTTTGTGAAGCACAATGTTGCCCGAGTTTATAAAAATAACCTCGTCTAAAACCTGCTCAATATCCGAAATCAAATGTGTCGAAATAACGACCGAGGCATCGGG
>JAZRNK010000041.1:0-9675 GCA_045648145.1 Acutalibacteraceae bacterium
TGTTTGTGAAATAGGCTATAACGATGCATCCCAAGGCTTTGATGGTAATACCTGTGCGGTTATGACTTCGATTGACGAGCAGTCGCCCGATATTGCTTTGGGGGTTGATAAATCGTTCGAATTAAAAGGCGGAGAAGAGGACAAATATAACCTCAACGGCGCAGGTGACCAAGGTATGATGTTTGGTTTTGCCTGTAACGAAACTAAAGAGCTTATGCCGTTGCCCATTTCACTTGCTCATAAGCTTGCTTTAAAGCTTACCGAGGTGCGTGAGAACGGTATCTTGCCTTATCTTTGTCCTGATGGCAAAACTCAGGTTACAGTTGAATATAATGAAGATGTTCCTACAAGAATTGAGGCTGTTGTTGTTTCAAGTCAACATAGTGCTGATATTTCCTTGGAAACCTTGAGGGCAGATATTTTAGAAAAGGTTATCAAACCGATTATTCCTGCAAATTTATTTGATAGTAATACAAAAATTTACATTAATCCAACAGGACGTTTTGTTGTTGGTGGCCCTCAGGGTGATACCGGTCTTACCGGCAGAAAAATAATTGTTGATACATACGGTGGTTATTCAAGACACGGCGGCGGCGCTTTCAGTGGTAAAGATCCTACTAAGGTTGACCGTTCTGCTGCTTATGCTGCGCGTTATGTTGCTAAAAATATTGTTGCTGCAGGTTTGGCTGACAAGTGTGAGGTTCAGTTGGCTTATGCAATAGGCGTTGCACGACCTGTATCGGTTATGGTTGATACGTTTGGCACGGGTAAATATGATAACGAAACTATCGCTAATGCTGTTAACAAGGTTTTTGATTTGCGTCCTGCCGCTATTATCGATAAATTCAATATGAGAAAACCGATTTATTCTGCTCTTTCGGCTTATGGTCATTTAGGACGCGAAGAGTTAGGCGTTAAGTGGGAAGAAACCGATAAGGTTGACGAACTTTTAAATGTGCTTAAATAATATTTAATTGTTATTTAATAGAAGTTTATATATAATTTAATGTAATTAAGAATATAATTTAAAAATTAATTAATAAGGAGTCATTGAGTTATTAATGCAAATTATAGATTTTTTAATTAATGAATTTGATTTAACTGATGTTGAATTAATAGTTCAGGTTGCTATAAGATCATTTATTGCGGTGATTATTGGAACGGTTATTGGTAGTGAACGTGCGCGTCACGGCCGTGCAGCTGGTATGCGTACTCATATTTTAGTATGCTTGGGCGCAACATTAACCTCAATGATTGGTGTATATTTAAATATTAAATATCAAAATCAAATTGACGTAGCTCGTCTTTCGGCACAGGTAATATCAGGGGTTGGCTTTTTGGGCGCAGGTATGATAATCTTGAAAAATAATAATATAATTACAGGATTAACAACCGCAGCAGGAGTTTGGACAACAAGTATTATTGGTATTGCTTTAGGCTTTGGTTTTTATTTCGGTGCGATTATTGTATTTATTATTTACATAATGACCATAGTTGTTTTAGGAAAATTTGAAAAATCAAAAAGAATAAATAATACAATTTATTTTGAAATTAATGATATAGCCAAAACCAACGAAATTATTAATACAATTGAATCTAAATATGATATTGCAACATCGTTTCATACAGTACCGGCTAAAAGCGGTGTTATTGGAAATTTGGGTGTTGTGGTTATTGATACAAGCAATAAAATTGATTTAGACAGTCTTTTGGAAAATGAAAATATAGTTTTTACAGAGATTGAATAAATATTTTGCAATATTTATGTTGTTTAATATAATTTTTAATAAAAGGATGATAAAAATGAAAAAAACAAACATTGTTGATTGGGAAACAATTACAAATTTTGTGGTTGATGCTTTTGTCGGATACGGTGTTCCGAGAGCAGATGCTAAAATTTGCGCCGATGTTCTTTTGGAATCAGATAAAAGAGGCATTGAATCACACGGTGTTAACCGTTTTAAACCGGTTTATCTTGATAGAATTAAAGCCGGTATTCAGCAACCCGTCACCGAGATAGAGATAATAAAAGAAACACCTACTACTGCAGTTTTAGACGGTCATCACGGTATGGGACAGGTGATAGGTCATAAGGCTATGAGTATGGCTATAAAGAAGGCTAAGGAATACGGTATGGGCATGGTTGTTGTTCGTAATTCTTGCCATTATGGTATCGCCGGATATTATACATCTATGGCCACAGATAACGGTTGCATAGGCATGACAGGTACAAATGCTCGTCCTTCGGTTGCACCTACAAACGGCGTTGAAGGTATGTTTGGTACTAATCCTTTTACTATTGGTGTGCCTACTGATGAGGCTTTTGATTTTAATTTTGACTGTGCTACTTCAATTACTCAAAACGGCAAAATAGAGTATTATGAGAGAATTGGTGAAGACGTTCATCCCGGTACTATTATCGGTCAGGATGGCTCTGCTGTTGAAGGTGATGCAGGCGTTGCCTTAAAGCAGATTCGTAACGGTACAGCAGCACTTACAACCCTTGGTGGTATCGGTGAAGCTCTTGGCGGCTATAAGGGTTATGGTTTTGCTATGGCGGTTGAGTTTTTCTCGTCTATTTTGCAGGACGGTGCTTATGGCAAAGCGCTTGATGGTAAAGATGAAAACGGTAACATCCGTCCTTATCAGTTGGGTCATTGGTTTATCGCTATTGACACCGATCATTTTCTTGGTGAGGATATTGCACGTAAAAAAGCAGGAGAAATTACCCGTAGTATGAGAGCTTCAAAAAAAGCACCCGGAGCTGATAGGATTTATACAGCAGGCGAAAAAGAATATGAAATTCGCCTTGCACGTAAAAACGGCGTTCCTATTAATGAATCGGTTCAAAAGGAAATAATCCAAGTTCGCGATACATTAGGTCTTACACAATATAAATTCCCTTGGGAATAATAAAAAAACCGACTGGATAACCAGCCGGTTTTTTGTTACATAAACAAGCATAAAAGAATTGGCAGGAAAATAGCAGGCACCATATTCATAACCTTAAATTCAGTTATTTTCAGCATATTAAAAGCTAAAGCAATAATTACAAGATTACCCACAAAGCTCATTTGCGAAATTATATAGTTAGATAAGAAGTTGCCTGCAATATAAGCTATTACAGTTATGGTTCCTTGATATGTAAACACAAAGGCAGCCGACAAAGCAACTCCGATACCGAGTGATGAAGCGAAAACAATGGCGGCAACAAAGTCGAGCAAAGTTTTAGCATATATGGTCGAATTATCACCTGTAAGACCGCTTTCGATAGAGCCAACTATTGTCATAGCGCCGACACAAAAAAGTAGACTTGCAGTTACAAAGCCTTGAGCAATAGGCATGTTTGTGTTTTTGCTTTTAAACTTGTTTTCAACCCAAACACCTAATTTATTAACCTTGCCATCAATGTCGATTAATTCACCGATAAGTGTGCCTATTACCATTGAGAGAATAATAAGCAAAATATTTTGTGAATAAACGGTGTCATCGCCTTTAAAGGTGTGACTTTGCACAACACCGGTAACACCAATAAGCAGGGTGCAAAGTCCAAGTGCTTGCATTAGACGTGAACTTAAGCTTTCGGGTATTTTTTTGCCAATCAGTATACCGAGTAAGCCGCCTAAAACAACACCTATTGTATTAACGATTGTTCCGGTAAAAAACCAATTATTAAGATTTTTTAAAATTTCTAACATAAAAATCCTTCTTATTTCGAAAACTGACTGTTATAAAGCTCGTGATAAAATCCTCGTTTTTCAAGTAATTCGCTATGATTACCTTGTTCAATAATATTGCCGTCCTTCATAACAAGGATAATATCCGACTCTTTAATTGTAGACAGTCTGTGCGCAACGACAAAGCTTGTTCTGCCTTGCATAAGCTGTGAGAATGAGCGCTGAATATGCTGTTCGGTGTGGACGTCAATAGAAGACGTTGCTTCATCAAGAATAAGCATTGGCGGTACGTTAAGCATAATTCTGGTTATGCACAAAAGCTGTTTCTGACCTTCTGAAAGATTACCGCCGTCTTCAGCGATAACAGTGTCATATCCGTTGGGTAAACGCTTTATAAAACTGTGTGCATGTGTAGCTTTTGCTGCGGCAATTATTTCTTCCTCTGTTGCATTAGGATTACCAAACGTAATATTTTCACGAATTGTAGCCGATTTCAACCAGGTTTCCTGCAACACCATTCCGTAGGATTTGCGTAAACTGTGCCGCGTAATATCCTTAATATTTGTGCCGTCAATCGTAATTTTACCGTCTGTTACGTCATAAAAACGCATAAGCAGGTTAATTAAAGTCGTTTTACCGCAGCCTGTAGGACCGACAATAGCAATACGCTGACCGTATTTAACGTTAAGATTAAGATTTTCAATTAGCTTTTTCTCTTGAGTGTAGGAAAAACAAACGTCGGTCATAGAAATGTTTCCGTCTTTTAAAGAAAACTCGAGTGAATTTTCGTCGGTAGGTTCAGACGGTTCATCAATAAGACTAAAAATACGCTCAGCACAGACAAGGGCGTTTTGTAATTCTGTAATAACACCGGATATTTCGTTAAACGGCTTGGTGTACTGACTTGCATAACTAAGCAAGCAGGAGAGTGAACCGATGGTAAATAAGGGATTAGTAATAGCGGTTATAGCGCCGATAAGACACACAACAGCATAAATTACAGAGTTAATAACACGAGTGGTAGGATTAACCATAGATGAGAAAAATACTGCCTTCAACGACCATTTATCAAGCCTTGCGTTAATTTCCTTAAACTGCTCAACACAAATGTCGTTGTGATTAAAGGCTTGAACGGTTTTCTGATTACCAATATATTCCTCGATAAATGCGGTTTGTTCACCTCTGGTTTCACTTTGAAGCTGAAACATATTGTGCGTTCGACTTGCAATAAACTTAGCAGCAAAAAGCGAAATAGGGGAAAGAATAACAACAACCAAGGCGATTTTCCAATCTATGCTTAACATTAACACAACTGTACCGAGTATTGTGATAAGCCCCGTAAATAACTGTGAAAAGCCCATAAGCAGACCGTCTGCCATAGTGTCAACGTCGGTAATAACTCGGCTGACGACATCACCGTAAGGGTGAGAATCAATATATTTCAACGGTAATTTTTGAATTTTTTTAAAAGCGTTTTCACGAATCGAATGAACAATTCCGTAGGTCATTTTATTGTTAAAGAGGCTCATTAACCATTGAGAAGCAGCAGTTATTGCAATTAAAAATGCAATTTTAGTTAGAATTTGAAGAATTTTGTCAAAATTAACGTTGTTTTTACCGATAATATTATCTATTGCTTCGCCAACAAGGACCGGTACGTAAAGTGTTAATGATACTGTTACGATAGCAAAGATAAGTGATAAGATAAGCTGGAGCTTATGTCCCTTTAAAAGAGTTATCAGCTTTTTAAACGTAGAGGATTTAATGTTGTTTTTCATTACATATCCTCCTTTTGTAGCTGTGTAGAGCAGATATTTTTGTAAATATCACAATTCTCTATCAACTCTTTGTGTGTACCGATACCGACAACTTCACCGTCATCAAGCACAACAATTTTATCAGCATGCATAATAGAGGGTACACGCTGGGAAACAATAAAGACGGTAGGGTTAAACGGCAGGTTGGCTATATCTTTACGAAGCTTTGCCTCGGTTGCAAAATCAAGTGCAGATGAACTGTCGTCAAGGATGAGTATTTCAGGCTCACCAACCAATGCACGTGCAATGCAAAGGCGTTGCTTTTGACCGCCGGAGAGGTTTCTTCCGCCTTGCTCGATTACAGCGTCAAGACCGCCTTTAGATTCGATTATGTCAAGTATCTGTGCACGGCTTAAAGCAAGCTTTAAATCGTCATCCGAAGCAGTTTTTCCGCCGAGCAACAAATTATCACGTACAGTACCCTTGAAAAGTACGTTTTTTTGCATAACAACCGAAACAATTCTCTTTAACTCGTTTTTAGGTATGCTTTTAACGTTTACTCCGTTAATTAAAACTGAGCCATCGGTTGAGCAGTAAAAATTGGGCAAGAGATTAACTAAAGTGCTTTTACCGGAGCCTGTAGGACCAATTATACCAACAGTTTCTCCTGCGTTTACAGCGAAACTGATGTTTGAAAGTGAATTTTCTGCGGCACCGTTATATTTAAAGCAAACGTCTTTAAATTCAATAAAACATCCACTTTTTGAGTCGGAACTGTTTAGTGTGTCGTTCGTAATCGGTGCGTACATAACCTTTCCAATTCTGTCAGCGCAGGCGAGTGATTTGTTTAAGGTTATAATCATATTTGCGAGTTTAACAAGCTCGATTAAAATTTGTGACATATAGTTATAGATGGCCACAATGCTACCTTGAGAAAGGCTACCGTCATTAACTCTGATACCGCCAACCCAAATAATAGCAATAACTGCGGCGTTTACGATGACGTAAGTAAGTGGATTCATTAAAGCAGAAATATTGCCAACCTTGTTTTGTAAATTAGTCAAAACAGTGTTTTCATTATCAAACTCGTCAATTTCATCATTTTCTTTACAGAAGGCACGAATTACGCGAACACCTTTGAGGTTTTCACGTGTTTTAAGCAAAATTTTATCTAAATGAAGCTGTACCTTTTTATAAATCGGAACGGTAACCGCCATAATTGATACAACAATAACAGCAAGAATGGGGATGGCAACAACAAAAATCAAAGCTGATACGGTGTCTACTGTAAAGGCCATAATCATTGCGCCGAAAACAATAAAAGGGGAGCGGAGTAACAGACGTAGTGTAAGATTAACACCTGTTTGTACCTGATTTATGTCGTTTGTTAGTCGTGTTATAAGGGTTGAGGTGCCAATTTTATCTAAATCGGTAAACGTGAATTTTTGGATTTTTTCGAACAAGGAAACTCTAATTTTAGACGCAAAACCAATAGACGCTTTGGCAGCAAAAAACTGTGCCGTTATAGCGCACAAAAAGCCAATAAGACCAAGAAGCGCCATAATAGCCGTTCTTATTACTATATACTTTACGTTTTTGTTTGCGATACCGTTGTCGATAATATCTGCAACAACTAAAGGTACAAGCAGTTCAAAAATAGCTTCGGTCAGCTTAAAAAACGGACCTAATACTGCTTCTTTACGGTATCCTTTCATAAATTTCAAAAGTTTTCTCATAGTAAATTCATTTCTTTATATTATTTAGAAAATTATAACTTAATTTATTATTAAAATCAATAGCGATATATTAAATTTGCTCTTCACAAACAGACATTTTTGTGGTAAAGTATTTGTGGTGATAAAAATGGAACAAAAGAAACTTGATCGCATAAGCGAACTAACAAAAATTTCAAGAGAAAGAGAACTTACTGCTGAAGAACAGGCTGAAAGGGCTGAACTAAGGAAAGAATATATAAATTCCTACGTTTCTTCTTTGACGGGTATTTTGGACAATACCTATATTGAGCGTCCAGACGGCACAAAGACTAAACTGGAAAAGAAGAATTAATTTTGCGTAATTACAACTCTTACGGGTATAATACTTTTAAAGGAGAGTTGTTTTATGCTTAAAGAAACTGAGCTTTTAAACTATATTCGTCAGAATACTCAAATGGGTATCGACGGCATTAAGCTTGTTATAGATGATACAGACGACAAAGAATTTTATAGTGAATTGAGCCGACAAATGAATGAATACGGTGAAATTTATGAGGAAGCTGACGATTTGTTAGAGGATATCGGTGGTGAAAAAGAGGATATCAGTGCCGCTGTAAAAATTGCCACTCATTTATCTGGCAGAATGAAAACCTTCAAGGGCTCAACCTCAAAAATTGCTGAGTCGATGATTCAGGGCAGTACAATGGGAATTACCAAGATTATAAAACATATGAATGAATATGTTGGTCAAGATAATGCCTTGAAAATTGCCAAAAAGCTTTTACAAACTGAAGAAAATAATGTTGAACAGCTTAAAAACTATTTGTAAACAAAAAAGACCTGATTTTTCAGGTCTTTTTTGTTTTTAAAATTTGACAAACAGAAATACATATGTTATATTTTACTTGCGACACAATTTAATTTCCACGTATATTAAGCGTAAGTATGTGCATTTTATTAGTAGTAAAAATGCATATGCTCTTTTCCGCATACTTGCAGTGCGTGGAAATTGTGTCGCAGCAAAAGAGCTTGCGTTTTTCGGTGCGCGGGCTTTGCTTGCGCACTTTTTTATTTTATGGAGGATATGTAAATGAAAAAATTATTAGCTATTGTACTTATTTTTGTTTTTGTGATTTCACTTGCTGCATGTGGTGATACTAAATCTGACAATAATACAAAAGTAGATAACAGCTCGGTCATTAGTGTTGAATCTAAAAACGACGAGACCTCATCTTCAACACCTAACGAGAATACTGAATCTGAATGGAAAAAATTCATAAAGGATTATGAAACATGGGTTGATGAATATATTGAGTTGACTAAAAAAATGAAAAACAATCCGACTGATACTTCTATTTTAACTGAATACACAGATATGGCTTCAAAAGCATTAGAATGGACAGAAAGGTCAGAGGAAATTCAAAAGAGTATTACAAATCAACAGGAAGCTATTGAATACGCTAATGAGCTTTTAAGAATTGCCGACAAAATGCTTGAGGCAGTAGAATAATATATAAAAACTGTGATGAACCGAAACATCACAGTTTTTTGTTTGTTTTAGTTGAATACGGCTTAGATAAAAAAACAGCAACCGAAGGAGTGCCTTCTATAAAGCAGGTTGATACCTTTCGAAAAAATCGTAGGGCGGTGGATTGCTGCCGCCGAAAACAAACGGTGTAGAATAATAAAGCGGCGGGAGATAACCCCCCACCCTATCACAAAAGGAGTACGGACATTTTGTTCGTACTCCTTTTCACACACCTTGCTTGCAAGGTGTGCGTCCCGAAAGTCTGTCTGCTTTTCCTGACAAGCACTGCTTTTGTGGATACAAAAGCAAAACATATATTCATCAAGTGGACTAATTCATAAATTTATGATATAATATTCTAAAACCCACCTAACATTTCAATAAACGCGCGGACTATATAAGTGAAAGCATTGATCAATCGCTTGGAGAAACAAATGAAAAAAAGAGACTTGCTGAATTTTTTTGATGACAACTTGCTTGATAAGCTATTTGGCTTTTGTTATGCAAGAACAAACGACAGCTACGAGGCAGAGGAACTATGCTCGGATATAATCTGTTCCCTCGTTAAAGCTGCCAATAGTGATGGAGAGATCGAAAGCGTATATCCGTTTATTTGGAGAGTAGCTCGTAATGTTTATGCTGACTTTTCCGATAATCGAAGAAAATGCGCGGAAACTATTTATGAAGGCGATTCGGAAGAAATCCTTCTTGGTGTTGCAGAAGAAGACACTTCTGATGATACCGCAGAACTATTAACATCCGTGTACCGCAGAATTGCTTTTTTGACAAAAGCATACCGCGAAGTTATGATAATGTTCTACATAGATGGTCTTTCCACGGCTCAAATAGCCAAAGCGCAAGGAACAAGTGAAGGAGCTGTTCGTCAAAGGCTCTTTTCAGCAAGACAAAAGATCAAAAGTGAGGTAGAAGAAATGGGAGAAACTTATAATAAGCCCGTGGCGCTTGATAAAATTGATTACGTTATTTGGGGAACCGGT
>JAZRNK010000042.1:0-5315 GCA_045648145.1 Acutalibacteraceae bacterium
TGAAGGCTTTTTTACCTTTAACGAAGACGATACGGCTGTTATTCAAAAAAATGACAAAGACTCCAAAACCTGCTTTTACCACACCATTAAGGATAAAAGCACCATCATTTTTTCCGATATAGAAACAGGAACAAATACCCACTTTTATTTCGGTTATCGGCTGGTGGAATCTAAAAATGGCGATACGTTAGTTGTTTCGGAATATAACACAACCGACAAATCAATCGTTTACTATATGCTATCAAAAGTTAAATAAAAGCCCACTAAGAAGTGGGCTTTTATTTTATTTCACAGCCTTTATAATACCAGGTCAATATTTCTGTATAACTGCTACCCTGCTCTGCCATAAATTGCGCACCGCTTTGGCTAAGACCTACGCAGTGACCGTATCCTCTGACATTAAACTGAAATTTATCGTCAGCAAATGAAACATCAAAATTTGAACTTCTTAGTCCAAAGGCTGATCGCATATCACGTCCGCCGACATCAATACCACAAATTTTAATGTTTAAAACCATACCCGATTCGGAACACTTTGACTCACCTATCCAGGCACTCGGCTCGCCCGATGGTTCGATATTTAAAGCCTTTAGTTTTTCTTTAAACTCATCGACGGTAAAAACTTCGGTGCTTAAATAATTAGGGTTCAGCATATCACCGACGCTTTCGACAGGCACCAAATATTCGTATCGTTCACCCCATACGTTTTCTGCATCCTCGGTTTTTCCACCCGAAATACTATGACAAACTGCCAAAATTAATTCTCCATTATAAACTATTGTTTTCCCTTTAACAGCCTCAATAACCTCGGTTAACTTTTTATTATATTTATCATAATTACTTCCCCATTTTTCCTTTATCTTTTCATCTGATATGTAAGCTTGGTCAGAGGCAGGACTATCAGTAACATCATACTTTTCTGCTGTGCGCAGCTCCTTTTTTCTTAAAGCAAAGGTATATGACGCTACTGCCTGTGCTTTAAGTGCCTCTACGTTGTTTTCAGCCGACATTTCGGCAGCGACGACGCCTCTTAAATAATCACTCGCCTTTATTTCCTCGACCTTTTGTGTGTCACTGATAAGCACCCTGAAAACCACCTCTTGCGCATCTGATGGTGTGTCATCTGGAACATTAGGCACAACCGTCTGCTTCATTGAGAACAACGGAAACATAACCATACATATAAAGATAATAATAATTGTTGTAATATAAATTCCTTTCATATTAAGTTCCTTTCGAGTAAAACCCTTAAAATACATTGACAAATCTCAGTGCATGGAATAAAATTGTTTTATAACTTTGTACAAGTATATGTATTTTTTTGTGTGTTAATTACTCGAAAACTGTTAGGAGGCCACCTCTTGAAACTTAAATACACAACCAAATTTTTTATCGCTACCAATGCTTTTTTAATACTTTTCCGTACAATTCAAATACTTTTTTTAACCGAAAGCAACACCGCCTTTTTAAAAAACAATTTTATAATTATCAGCATAATCGGTACTGTTATCGGTGTAATTATGTTGGCGCTTTTGGCGTTTAGGGCGTTTTTCGTTTCAAGAAAACCCATTAAGGTCATCACCCACAATAAGCCTGTTGCAATAGCCTCGGCTATATCGTCTGTGCTTTATCTCGTAGGCGGAATTTTAACGTGGATAAACAACTCAAACGGTTTTTATGCCTTTACTTTATCGTTGCTTACGGCCATTAGCTGTGCTCTTTTTGCCATAGCCTCATTCACCGATTTTAAATTTCACAAAATCTGTGCTTTACCTCCCATTGCACTCTGGTTGTTGGAGTTTATTTTGGCTTATTCATACTATACCGAGCGCACTTTAAGAGTGAGAATTGTTTACGAAACCTTTGCAATATGCTTGGTTTTATTGTTCTATATAAGGTTTGGCAAATTGGTAAGCCGCGTTTCTGCCGAAAAAAATTATCACCACGTTTACGTTTTAGGTCTTGTAGCATCAACCCTTTGCTTTGCCTCAATAATCCCGGAATTTATTGCTATAATTGTAGGCCAAGGTAATAAAGTGACCACCTCTTGCGTTTCACTGTTTTCACTTTTTGCGGCAGGTATTTTCATTTTAGCCTTTACGCTTGATGCCTTTAAAAGCTCTAATACTATAAAAAGAAGAACAGCAGTTAAAATAGAATATTCTGCTGACAACAATAATATTTAATCTCTATAATTAAAGCACCCTTTGGGGTGCTTTTTTGCTGCTTATTTTTTGTGTTGAAAAATTTTATTTATTGTAATACAATAAAATCAAAGATGTGTATGAGGGGTTAGAATAATGAAAGATTTTCAAATAACTGAATACTTAAAAGCCTTGTCCGAAAGTAATGATATAGATACTTGCGAAAAGGTTCCTATACCCGAAATCAAAGAAAATCAAGATTACATTTTCATTAGCTATTCTCATCGCGATTATAAGCAGGTCTATTCAGATTTGGCTCATCTTTACGACGCAGGAGTTAGATTTTGGTACGATTGCGGACTTACTGCAGGTAAAGTATGGTCTGAAGAGGCATTTGAAAAAATCACCAACCCTTATTGCAGTGGTGTGATTTTTTATATGAGCGAAAATCTTTATTTAAGCCGAGCAGTTAAGACCGAAATTTTAGCCACGCTTGGCAAAAATGAAAGTGGCGAAACTACAAGTGAAAAACACAACTATTTCTGTGTTAATATTCCGGGAATTTCGCCCTCTTCAATTCTTTTTTCGGCAGCCGCCAAAATAACTGAGGCCGAAAAAGAAAAAATGGGTTACGATTCCGACTGGATAAAAACCCTTATGGAAGCATTTAATGATGATGCAACCTATATCAATTACACAGCATTAAACCACGAAAAAGCACTCATAAAACAAATTGAAAATAATTTTAATGTAATAAATCAATCAAATTCAACTGTACTGCCCGGTGTTTACGAGGGTGATATGGTTGATGGAAAACGACATGGACGTGGCGTTTGTAAATATGAAAATGGCGCTGTCTATGAGGGTGAATGGCAAGACAATAATTATCACGGCTTTGGTAAATATACATATGCCGATAGCGACTCACGAGAGTATTATGAAGGCCAATGGGAAAACGGCAAGACAAACGGTCAAGGCTACTTTTTGCTCAAAAGCGGTAAAAGCTATAAAGGTCAGTTTACTAACGGCAGCACCACGGGTAAAATTACAATAACCGATACCGATAAAACCGTATATGAAGGCGACGTTGTAAAAGGTAATCGCCATGGCTTTGGCAGAATAACTTACAATGAAAAAGATAACCGTGAATATTATGAGGGCGACTGGGATAACGATAAACGTCACGGCAAGGGCTTTTTAAAATTTAAAGATGGAGAAACCTATGAGGGCGAGTATCGCGCTGACAAACGCGAAGGTCACGGAAAAACCGTAAACGTTGACGGTTCTATCTGGGAAGGCGAGTATAAAAACGGTAATAAACATACCGGTTATGGCACAATTTGTTATAATTCCGGCAGAATTTACTGTGGCGAATTAAAAAATGGTGAGTTCAACGGGAAAGGCAAATATATATACACCGAATCAGAAAAATGGGAATATTATGACGGTGAATGGAAAGACGATAAGTACCAGGGCAAAGGCTTTTTAAAAATGAAAGACGGCGATTTTTACGAAGGCGATTTTGCGGCAGGTAAATATCACGGATTTGGAAAATATACTTTCTCAGACAATAATGATGCAGAATATTACGAAGGCGAATGGGAAAACAACAAGTATAGCGGTAAGGGCCTTCTAAAATATAAAAACGGCAAATGCTACGAAGGTACCTTCAAAAACAACAAATACAACGGAACAGGTAAACTGATTTATCCACCTAATGATAATCGGGAATATTACGAGGGTGAATGGACAAACGGCGAACGAGACGGCAAAGGTTTTTTAAAGTTTAAGGATGGCGAAACCTATGAGGGCGAATACCGTGATGGCACGCGTGAGGGATACGGAAAGACTGTAAACGTTGACGGCTCTACTTGGGAGGGCGAGTATAAGAACGGAGAAAAATTTACCGGAAACGGAACTATATTTTATTCCTCGGGTAAAATTTATTCCGGTGAAATAAAAAATGGTAAGTTTCATGGTAAGGGCAAATACACCTACACTGCCAATGAAACTTGGGATTATTACGATGGTGATTGGAATAACGGTGAATTCCATGGCTATGGTATATTAAAGTTTCGTGATGGAACATATTACGAAGGCGAATTCCAAAACCATAAATACCACGGTCAAGGAACCATGACATATCTTAATCATGTAAAGCAATTTGCAAAATACACCGGCCAATGGGAAAATAACAATCACTCCGGCAGAGGAACCGTATATTATACTAACGGTTCATACTGTGAGTGTGATTGGGTAAACGGCGTTCAGCACGGAAACGGCATCTTCTATCGCAAAAAAGGAAAATCATTTGAGGAACTTGAGGTTACCTGGACCAACGGAAATGTGTATTTTGAAGGTAATACTCTGGCTAAATTATTTATTAAATTTGCTAATAGCCTGCACAAAAACTATCAAGGTGAATATCTTGACGGTAAATATCACGGCAAGGGTAGCTACTCCGATTTAAACGGACATTACGAGGGTGAATTTTCAAACGGAAAATTCCACGGCAAAGGAAAATACACCTGGCCTGTCGGCGACTTTTATGAGGGAGACTTTGTTAAAGGAAAGCAAACCGGTCACGGAAAAATCACCTACACGGCAGGATACACCTTTGAAAGTGATTGGGTGAAAAATCGTCCTGTAGGCATAGGCACACTCACCTTTAGCGATGGAAAGGAATACGTATGTGAAAACGGCATTCCCAAAGACCAAGAAATTTCAAAATTTTTCTACTTTTATAAGAAAAAATAATTCTTAGTTAAAAAAAGCAAAACCGAGACGATCCATAAAGAATCCGTCTCGGTTTTATTTTTATCTTATTAACTCGTTAGGTTTTGTAACTTCAATTTCGATTTTGCCAGTCTTCAAACCGTCAGCCTTTGCATAAACCTTCAAGGTGCCTTCCTCACCATTCGAGCAAACAAGTGCAACGCAAGTTCCTGCATACATCTTGCGCTCTAAGCTGCCTATTGGTGTATGGTCTGACGAAGAAGAACCTGTAGCTCTTATCGTTCCAATACTGCTGCACTCAAACGAAACTAACGGGTCAGCATCAGGAACACGGTTACCGTTTTCGTCAACACAGTAGCAGTGGATTACTGCTGCATCGTTTTTATCGGCAAACAAAGCCTCGGTCTGCATTTCAAGCTTAAGTGCTACGGGTTT
>JAZRNK010000043.1:0-4107 GCA_045648145.1 Acutalibacteraceae bacterium
CTTGTCAAGAGATTTTTAAAAAATGCGAATATTTTACGCTACATAAATATAATAAATGTTAGTATTTTATTGCAACTTTAAATTTTGTATGATATAATATTTTTTAATGATTTTTGTCTAATTTAGAGTCAAAATAAACAAAAGGAGAAATCTTTTATGGAAATACAGTTACAGGAACTTATTGATCAAATTAAGCAAGACGGTGTGGACGCTGCAGAATCCAAAGCCAGAGAGATAATTCATTCTGCTAAGGTCCAGGCAGAGCAAATCGTATCAGATGCTAAAAAACAGGCAGAAAATATGATTTCGAATGCAAAAGCTGAAAATGAGCGAATGGTAAAATCAAGTGAGGATGCTATTCGCCAAGCGGGAAGAAACCTGCTTATTTCTTTTAGAGAAAGCGTAGCTAACGAACTGCAAAAAATCATTGGTGAGAATGTAGCTTCAGCATATTCTGCCGAGTCTTTAAAACAGCTCATTGTTAAGGTGGTTGAGAATTGGTCGCAGAATGCCGATGCAGAGCAAATAACGGTCTTTTTAAATAGCGGTGATTTAAAAGCCTTGGAGGAGACCTTGCTTTCCGCCCTTAAAGACAAACTTAGTAAGGGTGTTATTCTTAAAGCAAACGACAATTTCGACGGTGGCTTTAGAATTTCCGTTAACGATAGCGGAGCATATTATGATTATTCACACCAAGCCGTTGTCGATATGCTTTCTAACTATCTTGCTCCTAAGGTTACAGAACTTTTGAAAGAGGCGTAAAGGTTATGGCAGAATATTATTTAATGTCACAGCTTCCTTCCTTGGATGCAGTCAGTGATAATATGCCGCTGCCCATAACTGAAGAACGTTTTTTAGAACTGTGCAGTCGCTTTTTAAATAAAAAAGCACAGAACGAAATAAAAGGTTTAACTTTAATTCCCGAAAGAAACGCCCCAAAATCAAGTTCTTCGCTGGTTCAAGCATGGAACGAGGGCGAACGCAATTTGCGTTTGGCACTTTGCAAAGCCAGAGCAGAAAAGCTCAAAAAGTCGTTTGACGATGAAAATGCTATGCTACCACTTGAGCTTGTAAAACTTGCAAATATGGCGGTAGAAATGACGAGTCCATTGGAGGCGGAAACTCTGCTTAATAACTATAGAATACAGTTTTTAGAGACGTTAAGACCGATGGATACCTTTTCTGAAGATTTCGTGTTTTATTATGGGTTAAAATTAAAGCTTATTTTGCGGACAAGACAGTTCAATACAGAGTTAGGACAAGCCGCATATAGAAATATTTATAACTCCATTTTAAATGGAGATGGTCAGGAGGCAAAACAATGACCGAAAATATAGGTAAGGTTATAAGTATAAACGGAAACTTGCTTTCGGTAGAATTTCAAGGCAACGTTTCCATGAATGAAATTTGCTACGTTGCAGTAGATGATGTAAAGCTTAAAAGTGAGGTTATTCGTATTCGTGGTAACGTTGCTCAGATACAGGTTTACGAGATGACAGGCGGTATCAAATGTGGTGATACCGTTGAGTTTACGGGTGATATGCTTTCGGCAGAATTAGGCCCTGGTTTGCTTGGTCAGGTTTATGACGGACTTCAGAATCCGTTGCCCGTGTTGGCAGAGCAGGCAGGTTGGTTTTTAGAGCGTGGTAACTATGCCGATGGACTTAATGCCGATAGAAAGTGGGAGTTTACACCCACCGCAAAGGTTGGCGATGTTTTAAAAGCGGGTCAGTATATCGGAACTGTTCCCGAGGGTCCTTTCCAACATAAAATTTTCATTCCGTTCTATTTACTCGGAAGCTATATCGTAAAATCAATCGTCGAGAAAGGCGAGTATAAAGTAAAGGATACGGTTGCCGTTATAACCGACGAAAGAGGTCGCGAAATTCCGGTTACTATGTCTTTCAAATGGCCGGTTAAACGTGCTATCAGATGCTATAGTGAGCGTTTGGCACCGGTTGAAACGATGGAGACTAAGGTTCGCCTTATCGACTCGTTCTTCCCTGTAGCCAAGGGTGGCACCTATTGTATCCCCGGTCCGTTTGGTGCAGGTAAAACCGTACTGCAGCATACCACTTCAAAGTATGCCGATGTTGATATCGTTATTATTGCAGCTTGTGGTGAGCGTGCAGGTGAGGTTGTTGAAACCATAACCGAGTTCCCTGAATTAACCGACCCTAAAACCGGTCGTTCTTTGATGGAACGTACAATTATTATCTGTAATACCTCGTCAATGCCGGTTGCTTCTCGAGAGGCTTCGGTTTATACCTCGGTAACCTTGGCAGAGTATTATCGCCAAATGGGTCTAAACGTTTTGCTCTTGGCTGACTCAACGTCGCGTTGGGCACAGGCATTAAGAGAAATGTCTGGCCGACTTGAAGAAATTCCCGGTGAGGAAGCATTCCCCGCATATCTTGAATCTTATATTGCCGCTTTCTATGAAAGAGCAGGCTATGTCCGTTTGCTTGACGGAAATACAGGCTCGGTTACAATAGGTGGTACAGTATCGCCCGCAGGCGGTAACTTTGAAGAGCCTGTAACTCAGGCAACCTTGAAGGTTGTAGGTGCTTTCCACGGTCTCTCGCGTGAGCGTTCGGACGCAAGAAAATATCCCGCAATCGACCCACTTATTTCTTGGTCAAAATATAACTGTGTTATTGATAAAGCCAAATCAGATTTCTGTAAAGATATTCTCCATAAAGGTGACGAGATTGGCTCGATGATGAAGGTAGTCGGTGAAGAGGGAACAAGTATTTCCGATTACGTTTTATATTTAAAGGAAGAAATGCTCGATGCAGTCTACCTACAGCAAAACTCGTTTGACTTAATAGAGGCAAACTGTGGTACCGAGCGTCAGCGTTACGTTACCGATAAGCTCGTTTGCATTTTGGGTAGCGAATATGAAATGGAAAGTAAAGATGACGCGCGTGACTTCTTTAACCGTATGCGTCAAAAATTCATTGACTGGAACTATACCGAATTTAAAAGCGATGCTTTTAAAGCAGCCGAGAACGAAATAGACGCTCTCTATAACGAAGGTCACGGCCAAATCGGTATTGAAGCACAGACCTTGTTGAATGGTGGTGAGTAAGAATGAATAAAGTATATAACCGGATTGAATCAATTACGGGTAACGTTATAACCGTAAGAGCAAAAGATGTTCGTTATAATGAATTGGCTCAGATAAACACCCGTTTCGGCAAATCACTCGCCGAGGTCAATAAAATTGAGGGCGACGTTGTTTCCTTGCAGGTATTTGCAGGTGGACAGGGTATTTCCACAGGTGACGAGGTTCGTTTTTTGGGGCACGAAATGCGTGTATCGTTCAGCGAGGACTTGTTAGGCCGTATTTTCAACGGTTCGGGCGAGCCGAGAGATAAAGGACCCGCACTTACCGAAAATATGAAGGCTATCGGTGGCCCGTCGGTCAACCCTACTAAAAGAATTCTTGCTAACCGTATGATGAGAACAAATATCCCCATGATTGATATGTTCAATACCTTGGTTGTTTCTCAGAAATTACCTATTTTCTCAATCTCGGGTGAGCCGTACAACCAGCTTCTTGCTCGTATTGCAATGCAGGCCGAGGCCGATGTAATAGTTTTGGGCGGTATGGGCCTTAAATACGACGATTTTCTCTATTTTAAAGACGAATTATCCAAAGGCGGAGCGTTAAGCAAGACGGTTATGTTTATTCATACCGCGTCCGACCCCACAGTTGAATGTATGATGATTCCCGATATGGCTCTGGCAGTTGCTGAGCAGTTTGCTTTGCAGAATAAGGACGTTTTGGTATTGCTTACCGATATGACCAACTTCGCCGATGCCATGAAAGAAATTGCCATTACGCAGGAGCAGGTGCCTTCTAACCGTGGTTATCCGGGTGACCTATATTCTCAACTTGCCGCCCGTTATGAAAAAGCGGTTGACTTTGCCGACTCTGGCTCGGTAACCGTTTTGGCAGTAACCACAATGCCGGGTGACGACGTAACCCACCCCGTACCCGATAATACAGGCTATATCACAGAGGGTCAGTATTATCTTAAAGGCGGAAGAATTGAACCGTTCGGCTCACTTTCACGATTAAAGCAAAACGTAAATAGCAAA
>JAZRNK010000044.1:0-2897 GCA_045648145.1 Acutalibacteraceae bacterium
GTTGGCGGTTGGTGATTATGGGCATAACATTGGCAATACCCTTTTCTCAGGCTCCGTGCAGGGTGTTTTTCCTGCATAGTAACTTTTATCTCCGAGCGCACAAGGGCGCATTTATGGCATTATTCTGTTACCTCTCTTTTCCATACGACTCGCACTCCCAAATTTGCGTGCTTTGCGTATGCGGACTATTTGCACAAATAGACCGCTCCAACTTGCTACATTGGTCTGTAGTTCCGCTCGGTGTGGTTATTTAACACCCTATTTAAGCGTTCCGAAACGCACGGACAATTTTTGATTTTCCCAGCCTCAAAAATAGGTTTCCCACAAAAAGGGCTGTTGTTTTCTCGCTTGTGCGGTTTGGTTTGTCTGTTTTGTAAATTTGTTTTTTAAGTGTTTATTTTTTCATTTATTTTTTCGTTTACTCTTTGCCGTTGTTGTTGGCGTTTGAGTACAGCACTATAGTAACACCGAATTTCCAAACTCCAAAACTTTTGCGAAAAAAATTTTTGTGATGGTTAGCGATTTTAATTTTTGCTTGAGTATGGTACGCCCACGCGCGAGGGCTTATCTTAAACCTTTGAAAATCAATCGCTTGTAAAAAGTTGAAAAATTTTTCATTTTTGCAAAAATCAATTTTTGCCCGTTTCAACATATATAAACAACTGAAACAAAGTATTTTACACTGATTATCAAGTAGTTACAAAGTCAATTCTTTTATATATAGGTGAAAATCAACGAAAAAATAAATTTTTGTTTCAATTTGTTACTTTGATAGGCTTTTTTGTTCACTTTTGTACAAAGTAAACATTCTAAAACATTGATATTCAACGGTGTAAAAATTATAAAAAGAATTGGGAGGGTGTACGCCCCGGTGCGGATTCGGTATCTGCCCTCGGGCCATTTTCCCAAGTCCCATTTTTGAGAAAGTGAACAAATAATTAAGATGCTATTTTCTGGAGTGTTCGAGTATATGATTGTGAATAGTGAATTTTGTTATATAATTCTGATTACCAGCAGACTAATCTAAACTAATGTATATAGACTTTGCTCTCTTTGATTTTTTTGTTCACTTTGTAATCCTTTATATATTTTAGTCAAAAAGAGGCCCCTGGGATGCTGAATTCACTACTAAAATAGGCGGATGTGAAGATTGATTATTTGCGCATTTTTTCTAGCAACTGATATAAATAAAATGTCCGCGTGCGTGCGATGCAGATGTGATGAACGCAGTGCAATACGGTCAGGCGCGAGGGGCGGCGTGGGCGAAGCGATGTCGTGTGTGATGAAGGGTTATATTATGATGTAATTTTGATTTTGATATAACTGAGGAAATAGGTGTTTCCTTATGCTCCGTTTAGCCATTTCCCCACCAGAAATCAAAATTCAAAAATTAAAAAAATTAGCAGACGACGTAGGCGTCTGTTAAAGTTTTTTTTCTTTTGATTCTTTTCTCCGTAGAAAAGAATAGGTATCGTATTTATGATCGTATTATCACTATATTATTATACTCATTGTACATTTGAACAATACCGTGTACAAGTGATTTGTACGAATAAGCATAAATGTTTTGTTCGAGTGAACATCAATTTTTGCTTAAAACAAAAAAAGGAGCTTTTCAGCTCCTCAGTACAATACATTATATTTGCAGTTACCACTTTTGAGACGCTAGTTCCTGAATCTCATCGTAAGTAATAGACATTACTGTTCTCTTGTCTTTTTCAAAGGCTTTATTACAGAACTCTCGAAGCACAGTGTATTTTGTTGTTGTTGATACAATCTGTATAAGTCGGTCGTATGCTTCCATATCCCAAAAGTAATCATACTTACCATCAACAGCAACTCGCTTCAGCAAACCCATTGAGGTTGTTTTCTTAATACAGCGTTCAAATGAGCGTCTGCCAATGCCCAAACATCCTAAGTGAGCGCTCATAGGACGAAGCGTATTATAACCAAGTTCCCTAATTTTATTTAGGTCTGCCATATAGACCATAAAGGCTGACTCTGACAAGTCAAATGCCATCATCAGCCCTTTGTAAAAGCGGTAGAATACAAATTTACTTTGTTCTTTCATTTTAATTCTCTGTTTGTGAATCTTGCTTATCCACTTTGAGGTAGAAGTGAATAATTTTACCATTGATCATAGGTTTGTAAACCTTGTAACCTAACGCTTTTGCGTGCTTGCCTACCGATACACGATTAGCGATCTTACCTGTTGTTGCGACTAAGTGACGAGCCATCTCATCAAAAGTCATTTTGGATTTAAGTTGCATACTACTTCGTTTTTTAGTTAAAGAATGTATATGTCACTTAATGTATAGGGGGCAACTAATATCAAAGGTTTACAAATATGATAAATTAATCGAATCCGAACCGCGATTTTTGAGGAATTAACGGGTTAATACTAAATGTTCGCGGTTCAGACTTCGATTACTTAGGATAACATCAGTTCGGTAATCTCTTTAATGAATGACTCGTTTCGCTCATCCATCCACTCCTTGGCCACATTCCAGGACAGCGACTTACCAAACTTGAAGTTCTCCTTGGTTATAGAGTGATGTGACAATCGCCCTTCTGTAGGTTTGAGCCCCAACTCGTGGAGTTCACACAACCCATCGTGAAAGAAGGTGCAATAGCCGTTATCCTCTTGCTTTGCTTGTATCATCAGCACTGGATAACCAATCTTTCCGAGAGCCATACCCACACACCAATGTGTCGCAGCAAGCCTATCTTTATACCCGGCTTTGATAAGTCGAAGAATATCTTCTGGAGTCCCCAAGCAAGGTGTCTTACACTGTTGCTTGCACTTCTGGCATTTGCACTCAATAGGTCTGCGACCGGTCTTGCGCATTATGCGCTGCAATGATGTCTCCATTAAGCAAATTCAGGGTGTTTCTTGT
>JAZRNK010000045.1:0-3335 GCA_045648145.1 Acutalibacteraceae bacterium
CCGGGCATTTCGGCACGTAAAATATAAATAGAACGGTCCGAAACAGAGGGGATGATTGCCATAACAAATACAAGTATACCCATACCACCAACCCAATGCGTAAAGCTTCGCCAAAAAAGTAAACCGTGGCTTAAAGCCTCAACATCGGTTAAAATAGATGAGCCTGTTGTTGTAAAACCACTTACGGTTTCAAAAAAAGCATCTACGTAAGAGGGAATTTCACCGCTTAAGGTGAAGGGTAATGCGCCAACTGCCGACATAAATATCCAAGCGAGCGCTACGGTAATAAAGCCCTCTTTTGCAAAAATTGTACGGTCTTTTGGCTTGAAAATCAAAGTGAAACCGTATCCAATAGCAAGCGCTATAACAATAGTTGTTAAAAAGGCTGACCAGCAAGGTTCTTTGTAAATGAGTGACACAATCAGAGGTAAAAGAAGTAAAGCGGCTTCGATTTTTACAATCTGACCTGTCATATAAAAAACCATTTTACGATTCATAGCTTATTCCTTATCCAAAATCTCAGATAAATCTCTGAGTTTTTCGTTGCCGTCGGCAATAATTATTACACGGTCATCTGCCAAAATCACATCATCACCGGAAGGAATGATGGTTTTTCTGTTACGTATAATACCTGCTACGAGGGTGTTTTTCTTGGTGTTAAGAGTTTTTAACGGAATGCCAAGAACTGCGGAGTCTTTTTTTGCTATAAATTCTATTGTTTCAACCTTACCGTCCATAAGCTTATACAGGGTTTCAACGTTACTGCCAAGTGAATTTTCAAGAGCTCTTGCGTACCGTACAAGTATGTTGGAAATAATCTCTTTAGGCGAAACAACGCTTTCAAGACCGATTTTTTCAGCCATTGAAACAAGCTCATCGCGGCTAACCTTTGAAATAACCTTGGGTACGTTTTGCATTTCAGCAAATTTAGAAATAAGTACGTTTTCTTCGTCAAAGTCAGTAAGTGCAACAAAAGCGTCGACCGAATTCAATCCTTCTTCGTTTAAAACATCTTGTTCGGTACCGTCAGCATTGATAATTACAGTGTTGGGTAACAGAGCACTCATTTCTTCACAAAGCTTACTGTCTTTTTCAAAAATTTTAACAGTTGTACCGATGCTTTGCAACATTTTTGCAAGATAATATGCAGTACGGTTGCCGCCGAGGATCATAACGCTTTTGGCTTGCTTATGGTTAGTGTCAAGCATTTTGAGCAATTTAATAATTTCGGTAGGGGAAGCGATAATGCTGATTTTATCAGATGATTTTAGGACAAAGTGTCCGTTTGGGATAATTACCTCATCATCGCGCTTTACTGCACAAATGAGGTAGTTTGCTTTATACTTTTCACGCATTTTAATGAGGTTTATACCATCAAGTGCAGAGTTCGCGGGAAGCTTTAAATCAATCATTTCAATGCTTCTTCGTGAAAATCTTTCAGCCTTGATAGCGGCAGGGAGTTTTAGAATGTTAAACAACTCTGCAGCCGTAAGCATTTCGGGGTTAATGGCTAAAGATAAGCCTAACTGCTCACACATAAACGACAAGCTTTGGTCGTTATATTCTGGGTTTCGTATACGGGCAATGGTATTGACAGCACCCATTTTTTTTGCGATAAAACAGGCGAGCATATTCAATTCATCAAGATCGGTCGTGGCAACAAAAAGCTCGGTATTTTTAATGCCTGCTTCTTCTAAGGTTTCGCAGTCAGCACTATTACCGCAAACACCCATAATGTCAAACGCATTGGTTATTGTATTGACAACCTGTGGGTTGCTGTCAATAACTATAACATCGTGGCCCTCGGCAACAAGACTTGTTACTATTGCACCACCGATTTTTCCAACTCCTGCAACTATAATTTTCATAATTACTCCTTTTTGGATGAAAAAGAATTATTTATATAGAGATATTATACATAATCGTTTTTAAAGTGTCAAGAAACTGAAAAATACAGATATAAATTATATTACAAAACAATTAAGTTTGTTTGAACAATGTAAAACAGCACAAGCACCGCTTTCGCGGTGCTTGTGCCTTTTATGTTTTAAATTATTTTACTTCATAGAATTTGCTGATAATTGAATCTATAGCGTTTTCATTAAGTGATGTAATTGCAATATTAGCGAGATAACCGTTGCATTTTATAGCAAAGCATTTTTGATACATCTTAATACCGCTAATTTCAGCAGTGATGTTTAAAGAAACGTGTTTCTTACCAGAAATTGTAATCTCACCAATTTCATAAGCAACATTTGTATATCCGATGTTTTCAAAGCTTTCCTTCATAGTAGCAAAGGAATTTTCAAAGTTTTGAGCAATATCTAAGGATGTAAGAGTAATGGGATTAACCTTTTCTAAAATAACGTTCATATTTTTCAGTTGGTCGTCGCTTACTGCAAACATATCATAAACAAGGTTTGCATCTTTCATAGCCTCAACGTATGCGTCGCCGGCTAAATCATTAGTAATATTATTAAGCTCTTTAATTTGTTCGTCGGTATAAAAAGACCAACCACTGTCAAGCGTGCAACCGATACCAATGAACTTGTTTTCGTATACTAAACCGTCAGTGTTGCCAAGAGAAAACTCAGGAGCAGAAACGGTTGAAGCTGCATCAGTCGACTGTGTGTCGGAAGAGTTTTGGCTGACGGATTGCTGGTCACCGCGGATATCGTTAGTGTTTTTGCCTGAACAAGCCGCAAAAGAGAACATCAAAACAAAAATAAGTAATAAGGCAAATATTTTTTTCATTTTTTACCACCTCAAAAATTTAGTTAATTATAAAATATATCATTGATTTTGTCAATAAATTATGACTAATTAGAGCTATATTAATTGTAGTATTCGTACCTTATACATTTTTAATGAAACATTTCCTTGCAAAAAAGCAGAAGGATTCGAAGTGCTTTGCACCCCTCTTGCGGTGTCCGACATTTTGTCGGGCGTCGGTACACGCCCTCGTCTCTGTCAACCGCTGCGCTTCGTTACGCTCGCTACATCTGCCACAGGCAGCGCTCGCGACATCACCCGACACGCTCCGCGTGCCTCGGGTTTGAGTTTTTTATCACAAACAAAAAAAGAAAGTACCGACCAAACGGTCGACACTTTCTTTTTGGCAGGGGCAGAAGGATTCGAACCCTCGGCACGCGGTTTTGGAGACCGCTGCTCTACCAACTGAGCTATACCCCTATATTGATATGGTGGGCCATCAGGGACTCGAACCCCGGACCAACCGGTTATGAGCCGGTTGCTCTAACCAACTGAGCTAATGGCCCTCATTTGGTAGCAAAAGTAATTATATCAACTACAAATCTCTTTGTCAATATTTATAT
>JAZRNK010000046.1:0-8592 GCA_045648145.1 Acutalibacteraceae bacterium
CATTTAAGGAACGAAAGACCTTTGCTTATCGCACCGTCTACCAACGATGCTTTGGGAGCGTCAGCCAAAAATATCGGTATGCTTCTTAATTCAAAAAATATATATTTCGTACCCTTTAAACAGGATATGCCGGAAAAAAAGCATAACTCATGTATTTCTGATTTTACACTTATTCCACAAAGTATTGATGCCGCGCTAAAGGGTAAACAATTACAACCGATTTTACTTTAAAACAGCAAAAAAGGCTATCCATAACGGATAGCCTTCAAATTTATTAGTACATTGGTCTCACCTTTATTTAAGTATTCTTAACATATCCTCGCGAAATAGGAACGAATACAAAGATAAGGGATCACCTTCCTTTAAACAAATATCTAAATTTATATTTCACAAGCTTACTTTAAAACAGATTATCTGTTCATCGGACTCACCTTTTAAAAATTATAGTTTCGAGAGTTTAGCTGCCTAAATTTTCGGAATCACCGCCTAAATTTAATATGGAGCTGTGTGCTAAAGGCCGCACACAGGCCGGAATGGAAAATTTCTTCTTTCATATCTACGGCCCTCCTATCCTACTCCCTTGATTATTTTTTTCTTTTATCTCTCTTCTTTTCGTCTTTATATTAGCACATCTTTTATCATTTGTCAATAGTTTTTATCAACAATTTTTAAAATTTTTAGTAATTTTTAATAATAGTGTAATTTGTGTTGACTATTGAAAGATTAAAGGTTAAAATATATATAACCCTAAAAGAAAAGGAGTTTTTAAGATGGCAGAACAGTATAATCCCGACATTATCTCGCTTGAAGATGATGAAGGAAATGAGTTTACATTTGAAGTTCTTGACAGAATTGAAACCGATGAATCGCGCTATATTGCACTTCTCCCCGTGTATGATGACCCGCAAAAAATGCTTGACGATAGCGGCGAGCTCGTAATACTTCGCGTAGTAACCGAAAACAACGAAGAATTTTTTGAAGAAATTGAAGACGACGATGAGTATGATATGATTGTCGATGCTTTTACAGATCGTCTTCAGGACATATTTGAAATAGAAGAAGCACAAGACTAAGCTTATTCCTGCCCTGTTCGCGAATGCTTTCCTTTATAACCCTACAAGCTACGAATCGGGAGTCAGTACTTCTGCAGTAGGTATGCAGGCCTCCTGCCTTTTGGCAGACGTTGGAAGCACAAAGCTGCGGAGATGACACCCACCTGCCTTATGCAGGTTATCAACGGTAGTTTTACGGCAGGGCGGGATTCAAATCTTTGTCCGGTGCTTTTTTATTGTTGTATTTAGGAGCTGACAGTATGAGACGCTTGTTTGACGAACATATTAAAAGACCAGTTCAATTTTTAGACGGAGCTTGGCGCTATTGTGTCGACATCGACAATAAAGGCGAAGTTGAAAATTGGACAAACGGTCTTGAAAATTATAAAACCACAATTATACCTTCTGTTTGGAACAATGAATTCGGTCTTTTCGACTATGAAGGCGTTGTTTGGTATGAAAAAGACTTTTATTTTAATGGTGAAACGGGCCGCATAGTTTTTGAAGCCGTTATGACCGAATGTAAGGTATGGCTTGACGGAAACTATTTAGGATACCACTACGGTGGATTTTGTCAATTTGATTTTATCGTCCCTAACCTTACAACAGGCATACATAAATTAGTTGTAAAGGTCAGCAATAAATTTGATGAAACATCTATTCCGCAAAGGACTGTTGACTGGTATAATTACGGCGGTATTACACGCAGTGTTTCGGTTGAAAGCTTATACGGTGTAGCCATCACCTACGGCAAGTTCGACTATACTTTAAGTAGCGATTTAAAATCTACCGAAGTATTCTTTACTGCCGAATTATACGGTGCCGGAAAGAAAAAAGAAACCGAATTCAGCATTTCTTTAAACGGAAACCCGATATATACACAAACTGTTTCACTCAAAAAAGGCTCTATAAAAACTATTGTTACCGACAAAATCAAAATAAATAATATCGAGCTTTGGGATATTTCAAAACCTAAGTTGTACGATTTATGCTTTTCGACCGATACGGATGATTTAATAGATAAAATCGGCTTTAGAAAAATTGAGGTTAAAAACCAACAGCTACTCTTAAACGGTAAATCAATCGAGTTAAGAGGCGTAAACCGTCACGAAGATTACCCCGATTTTGGTATGGCTATGCCTTCGCAGCTTATGAAAAAGGATTTAGATATAATCGAAAACTTAGGCTGTAATACCATGCGTGGCTCACACTATCCCAATGCTAAAATCTTTGTCGATATGCTGGATGAAAGAGGCATTCTTTTCTGGAGTGAAATTCCCATTTGGGGCGGTGGATTTTCAGATAAGGCTCTTGCAGACGAGCGTGTAGTTAACCGTGGACTTTTAATGCATAAGGAAATGGTTAAATACTATTACAACCACCCATCAATTATTCTTTGGGGTATGCATAATGAAATAAACACCGGTTGCAACGCCGCATATGAGATGTCTAAGCTTTACTACAATTACCTCAAGCAAAACGGTGGGAACCGACTTGTCACCTACGCTTCCGACAAGCCCAAAATTGATACTTGTTTTGAATTCTGCGATATAATTTCGCTCAACCGTTATTACGGTTGGTATTACGGCACACGCGATTCCTGGAGTGATTTTATGGAGGAATTTGATGCCAGACGCAAAGAGCTTAAGGTCGACAACAAACCAGTTATTATGAGCGAATTCGGTGGCGATGCCCTTTACGGCCAACGCACCTTTGAAGACATAAAATGGTCTGAAGAATATCAAGCCGAAATGCTTTCAAAAAGTATCGAGGTGTTCCACAACTGTCCTTATATCGTAGGCTTTTACGTTTGGCAGTTCTGCGATTCCCGTTCTGATAAAGACCCTGCAAAAGTTAAGGCTTATAATAATAAAGGTATTTTAAACGAACATCGTCAGCCTAAAATGGCATACTTCGTAGTCAAAGAAAAATATCATAAATTCAAATAATAAAACAAAAAACCGATAGGTCAAAGACCTATCGGTTTTTATTATAATTTATTCGGCTTCTGTTTCTTCGTCAGTTTTTTCAACTAACACAGTAATTTCCATAATTCTTCGATTATCAACGTTTGTAACTTCTACAAACAAATTACCGTATTTAAAGCTGTCGCCTTCCTCGGCAATCTTGCCAAGCTGTTCTAAAACCCAGCCGCCTACCGAAACCGACTCAGACTCAATATCCTCTTCTATCGAGAAATACTCTATCATCTGTTCAAGCTGGGCACTGCACAAAACCTTAACTCTGCCGTCGGGCAATTCAACAAATTCCTCAACAACCTCGTCATACTCGTCCCAAATCTCGCCAACAAGCTCTTCCAAAATATCTTCCATTGTTGCAACACCAACGGTACCGCCATACTCATCAGCTACAACAGCCATATGAGTTTTCTTGGACTGCATCAGTTTTAAAAGTTCACTAATGGGAATCTGCTTTGCAACAAACACGACTTCCTTAACAATAGACTTTATAGGTTGACCTTGTGATAAAACGTACTTGTTAAAATCACGAATATGTATAATACCTAAAATATTATCAATACTTTCCTCATAAAGCGGAAGTCTTGTAAAACCTGATTCATCAAACAAGGCGGCAATTTCATCCACACTATCCTCTGTTGAAGCAGCGACTATATCAACTCGAGGTGTTAAAATGTCACCAACAGGACGGTCACTAAACGAAATTGCAGAACGGATAAGCTCACTTTCGGTCTGGTCAATACCACCGGCCGAATGTGCCTCCTCAACAATATTGAGCAGCTCATCACCCGTTATAGCTTCTTGATTTTCAAGACGGAAGACCTTTTTCAGCATCTTCTTCCAAACAACAAAGAAGGCAATAAACGGAGTTAATATAAACATTATCGCCTTTAAAATCGGCGTAATGAACATTGCGAATTTTTCAGGTGACTCTTTTGCAATACTTTTAGGTGAAATCTCACCAAATATAAGCACCACAACCGTCATTACAACGGTAGAAACTGTTGTACCCACACCACTGCCTAAAGCATCTATAAACAAAACGGTGGCAAGAGAAGTCGAAGCAATATTGACAATATTATTGCCTATCAGCACTGCCGACAGCATCTTGTCAAAATCCTCTGTCAATTTATAAGCGGCTTGAGCGCGACGGTCACCGTCGTCAGCCATTGTCTTTAAACGAATTTTATTCAGTGATGTAAACGCTGTTTCGGTTGCGGAAAACATAGCAGATAACAAAATCAAAACCAAAAGGCAAACTATCTGCAGCCAACTGTCCGATAAAATAAAAATTCCCCCTAATTTTTCATTGTAATTAGCATAATATCATATATTTATTCATTTTTCAAGTATAATAAAATACCGCCGTGTTTTACACGGCGGTTTATTAATTATTTAATTGCTGTGCTTGTTTCTTTCTGAATAACGTCGTGTGCGCCACCCTCAACAATACTTGTTGCCGAAACAAGTGTAAGCTTTGCCTTCTTCTGAAGTTCGGGAATGCTTAATGCACCGCAGTTACACATGGTAGACTTAACCTTGCTGAGTGATAATGCAACGTTATCCTTTAAGCTTCCTGCATAAGGTACGTATGAATCAACACCCTCTTCAAAGGAAAGCTTCTTATCGCCGCCAAGGTCATATCTCTGCCAGTTTCTTGCTCTGTTAGAGCCCTCGCCCCAGTACTCCTTAAAGTAGTTACCGCCAATGTTAACCTTGTTGGTCGGGCTTTCGTCAAAACGGGCAAAATAACGGCCAAGCATAATAAAGTCAGCGCCCATAGCAAGAGCCAAGGTCATATGATGGTCGTAAACAATACCGCCATCAGAGCAAACAGGAACATAAACGCCTGTCTCCTCAAAATACTCATCACGGGCCTTGCAAACCTCAATAAGAGCAGTAGCTTGTCCGCGACCGATACCCTTTGTTTCTCTGGTGATACAGATAGAACCGCCACCGATACCGACCTTAATAAAATCTGCACCTGCATCGGCTAAGAAACGGAAGCCCTCTGCATCTACAACGTTACCTGCGCCAACCTTAACGGTGTCGCCATACTTTTCACGAATCCAGTCGATAGTTAACTTCTGCCACTCGGAAAAGCCTTCGGATGAGTCAATACAAAGAACGTCTGCGCCTGCATTAATCAAAGCAGGAACACGCTCTGCATAGTCACGGGTATTGATACCTGCACCGACTACGTATCTTTTAGAACTATCAAGCAACTCATTGGGGTTTTGCTTATGTGTATCATAGTCCTTACGGAAAACAAAATAACAAAGCTTACCGTCAGCGCTGATAATAGGTAAAGAATTGAGTTTGTTATCCCAAATAATGTCATTGGCTTCTTTAAGGCTTGTACCCTCTTTAGCCCAGACAAGCTTATCAAACGGAGTCATAAATTCGCTAACCTTTACGTCAGGTGACATACGGCTTACACGGTAATCTCTGCTTGTAACGATACCGACAAGCTTACCTTCTGCGGTGCCGTCTTCGGTTACCGCTACGGTTGAATGACCGGTCTTTTCCTTTAAAGCAATAACCTCAGCCAAGGTTGCATCAGGTCTGATGTTAGAATCACTCTTAACGAAACCTGCCTTGTGGTTTTTTGCGCGTGCAACCATCTCGGCCTCATCCTCAACCGACTGAGAACCGTATATGAAAGAAACGCCACCCTCAATTGCCAAAGCAACTGCCAAACGATCACCCGAAACCGACTGCATAATAGCCGATACGAGCGGAATGTTCATAGTAATTGCCGATTGTTCACCTTTTTTGAATTTTACAAGCGGTGTTTTAAGACTTACATTAGCAGGAATACACTCACTTGATGAGTAACCGGGAATCAAAAGATACTCGTTAAAGGTGTGTGACGGTTCATTAATAAACATAGCCATAAAATTATCCTCCGTTTGCTATTTTAATATTTTTTCTATTATAATACACCGCCCTAAAACAGTCAACTATTTTTTATATATAAAATTATACCTTTTTTGGTTTGTTGACTTATTAATTTTTGTGATTTATAATGAATTGAAACTATTAAATTTGGAGATGTTTAAAGTGGAGTTATTTTTAGGCAGACCTGCCTCAACTGACGGCAGATTACAAAAAGAAATTGAAGTTTATAATTGCTTGGACAAGCTTAATATAGAGTATTACCGCACCGACCACGAGCCGGCAGACACTATGGAAGCCTGCAACCGAATTGACGCAATTTTAGGTGTTACCATTTGCAAAAACTTGTTTTTATGCAACCGTCAGAAAACCGCCTTTTATCTTCTTATGATGCCGGGCGATAAACCCTTTAAAACCAAAGAACTTTCAAGTCAGATAAACTCTGCAAGACTGTCCTTTGCAGGTCCCGATGATATGTTAAGACTTCTTAATATAACACCGGGCTCGGTCAGCATTATGGGGTTAATGAACGATACTGAAAATGCAGTCAAGTTGTTGATTGACCAAGACCTGCTGAATGACGAATACATCGGTTGTCACCCTTGTATCAACACCTCAAGCATAAAACTAAAGCGTGTTGATTTGTTTGAAAAGTTCTTACCCTTTGTAAAACACGATTTTACAACCGTAAAACTTTTGGGAGTAGAATAAATGAAAAAATTCAAAAGAACGCTTTTAATTTTAGCTGTTGTAATACTCGCGGTTGCAATCTACGCCGTATCAATAAATATATACTTTTTAAGTTCTCAAAAAGAAAAAATAGTCGATGCAAAAAGTATCACGGGTGACTATCAGTGCATTTTCGTTTTGGGTTGCGGAGTAAGGTCTGACGGCACCCCGTCACATATGCTTCAAGACCGACTTGAAACCGCCATAGAACTTTATAATCAAGGCGTAGCTCCCATTATCGTTATGTCGGGCGACAACAGCCGTAAAGACTATGACGAGGTTGGTACAATGAAAAAATACGCCATTAATGCCGGTGTACCTGAAAGCGCTATTGTCCTTGACCACGCAGGTTTTTCCACCTATGACAGTATGTACCGCGCCAAAGAAATATTCAGCATTGAAAGCGCGATTATAGTAACGCAAGAATACCACCTCTATCGCGCTCTTTTCAATGCAGAGGAATTTGGTATTAAAGCCATCGGTGTTTCGGCTGACGTGCGCACTTACTCAGGACAGCTTATGCGTGATATACGGGAGATTATTGCGCGAAACAAAGACTTTATCTTTTCTATTTTCAAACCTGAGCCTAAATTTTTAGGTGAAAAAATCGATATTTTCTAACAAAAAATGAGTTGCCTTACAGCAACTCATTTTTTTATTGTTTTAACCGTTATTTTTTCTTTAATTTTCAAAACGTCCTGATATTTGGGTGGCTCGGTGCCTTGTGCAAGACAAGCCGCCGTTCCGCAGGCACAGGCATTTTTCATACATTCAACCAAATCGGCAGAATTGATGTGTTCTGCTATAAAACCTGCCAGCGTGCTATCCCCTGCTCCCACTGTTGACAGCGGTGTGATTTCGGGTACGGTGACTAGAATACTTTCTTTTGCCGAAGAAAATACTGCGCCTATCTTTCCAAGGCTGACAATAACGTTTGAAACGCCCGATGCTATCACCTTTTCGGCAGCCTTTACGGCAGTTTTAAAGCAGGAAACCTCAATATCAGTTATTGCCTTAATCTCACTCTCGTTGGGCTTTATAAGCCAAGGTGAAATTTCAGTAATCTCAGCCATTGTAAAGGAATTGCTGTCGACCGCCAACAAAGCACCTTTACCCTTAATCGCTTTTAAATATTCAATTATCTTAGTTTTTGTTGTACCGTTGGGAATTCTGCCTGCAAAGACTACAATGTCGCCTTCCGTACACTCAAACGATGCAAAAACCTTATCCAAAATATCATCAGTGATAGAAAAATTATCAAGGCTTATTCTTGTGTCATCCTTGCCCTCGGTGTGAATGGTAATGTTCTCACGCACACTGCCCTTTGTGTAAATGGGAAAATAGTCCATATTTGCTCTTAACAAATACGGCTCAAACCTCTCGCAGTTTTCTTCACCCAAAACCACAACCGCAGTATTATCAACACCTAAAACCTTAAGCACACGAGAAACGTTAACACCCTTACCGCCTGCCGAACAGACAGAATTCTTGATATAATTTTCACCAAACGGCAAAAAGGACGGAACGTCGTAATGATTATCTAAAGCAGGGTTTAACGTAATTGTAATAATTTTTCTCATTTACTTCACCTTACTTGTACGGTTAATTTTGCCTACAACACTGCAAACTAATAAAGCTAAAATATTAAAACAAACTATTGTAGCGCCCACCGGTAGCATAATGGTACTACCGTTTTTATCTATTATAACAAATGTAACGGCAAAAACAAAGCCCAAAATGAAGCATATAACAGAAATTACTGCCGAGCTTAAAACTACAGACTTAAAGCTTTTAAATATACGCATTGCCGAAACTGCAGGTATTACTATAACTGCCGAAATCATAATAGAACCGATAAGCTTCATACCTACTACTATAGTAACTGCCGTAAAGACTGAAATAAGCATATTGAAAGCCTTGGTGTTAATTCCTGC
>JAZRNK010000047.1:0-2828 GCA_045648145.1 Acutalibacteraceae bacterium
CCAATTACTCCCAAAATTCCAGTGGCTCCAAATTGCCAACCGACCCACCAATATACAACATCAAGTCCAATGACGAGAGCCAAATTAACAATTAACAGAAAACAAGTAATAAATCCCATAGTTCTATGAATTAGTAGTTAAACAGCCGATTATTTCGTTGGCATATTGTTCTGCAATATTCGTAGCAGTAGCCTTGCGTTCAAGTAATAACGGATATCGTTTTACAATTGCACCTCTTGCTGCTCCCGACAAATGTGGCAATGTAATACAAGAAATTAGTAATTCAGGATTTTCGGTTGCGACATCGTACATTATACTTCCTGCCCGATTTCCTAAACATACGCAAAGTGTGGGCTTTATACACTCTATTTCCTTTTTAAGAATATCCACATACACCGTCTTTTGGGTGTTTGCATATCTATCGGAGGTCTTGTGGTCATAAACAAAATACTTCCGTGCATCTGTCAGATAGACACAATTGCCAGCCGACACCAATCTATTGATAAGTTCATAAACCATTTTACCTCCTTTTGCATGTGCTCGGTGAGTTGCATCGTGCAGACCAAATGGACTTGATAAAATGGCATCTTGGCACTCACCATACCATTTATTGCTCCTTAGCGGGTCTTGTGCAATAAGCATTATTCGTGGATTACTATTCTGTATATTAAACCAAGTTGGCAAATCCACACCAATAGCACCTTTCCCCAATTGCTCAAAATCGGTCTTGAATTTCGGGTGTTTAATAGACATCATTATCCCTGTTGTATCAGTATACCCACGAAAAGGTTTCAAATCTTCTGTAAACAAACCTTGCCATTGTTCGTACGAAAAATTATACCCTTCTTTCATTTGCTGATACCGTTCTTTGAGGAGTAGCAAATTTTCTATACCCAATACCTCTTCGGCAATCAATTTGGGGATTTTCTCAGAAAGATTACATTTATTGCAAAATAGGTTTCCCATATCAGTTTGTATCTTGTATTTCTGATTGCTCTAATTATAAAAGTCCTTTAATGTTTTCTTTATATCGTCTTTAGCCTTTTGGAATATACTACTTAGAGATGATTGCGTTGCCTGCTTGTTTCTTAATTCGTCAAATTCGGCTTGCCATTTGCCCAATTTCTTTTGGTAAATCTCAATAGCTTTATTATCGGGAGACAAAACCATTAAAGATGATATTTTACCATCTATTTTTGCCAATGTTGCAGGAATTGCCTCAATCAAAAGGTCTCCACCTCCGAAGATGTCATCGTCGGTTTTCTTTTTACCCCGTCGCATTCTTGCCAACAATTCCTCTATTCTCGATGAATAATAGGATAAATCCCTCATAATTTTTGAGAGTTCCTCTACTAAAATCTTTTCCGATCTTTTACCCGTAACTTTCATATCAGTTAATAGTTTTACAGCCTACTCTTTGATAAGGTTTTCGGCTTACCCTTCATATTATTTGCTATGCGTGCGGACAAAAAGAAAGCGTGCTGACTGTCGGCATATCTACTCTGATGGGCTCTGGTAAACCTCGAACAATAAATAAGCAACAGCCCTCACGCTATAAGCATAGCGAAGGGTAACGGCTTATTCCTGTTCTTAAAATTTACCAGATTTTATCAGAGGAATAAAGCAGTAACACTTTCGTGTTTTATCCTAAAATGTCTTGTCAACACTATGGCTGACACTACAAAATTACAAAAACTTTTGAAAATGTGCGATATTTACCCTTTATTTTTAGGCTGTTGCTAAAAAACGGAGAACTGCTATTTCAATTCTCCGTTGATACAAATACTATCCACCAAGTTACAAATTACCCCATATTTCATATTCGGCAAGTAATTCTTTATAGGCTAATCTCCTATATCCCGTTACCACAAACATTACAAATTTTGTTATATCATCAATCTTTCGAGTATTGTATCTGAAATCAAACTCTCCGCAATATCTCCAAAGATGTTTCTTTGAAACCTTATGATATATACCTTTGATACCTCGTTTAAGGTGCGACCAATAACCCTCTATCGAATTAGTATGAAAACCGTCTTTTACATATTCGTATTTTCCGTGGTCTACAACCTTGTGGTTATATTCCCGTTTAACATTGCTGTAACCCTGCCAACCATCGGTTATAACCGTTGAATCTTTTCGTACATAAACATCTATAATCGTTTGCAAATGAAATCTGTCGGTATTTGGGACAACTATTGTTTTTACCATACCATTGGACAATAATCCAACTACTGGAACTTTTGTTTTCAAACTTCTTCCTTGTGCACCTTTTATTCGACCTTTATTTCTACCACCCACATAGGTTTCATCAACTTGAGTCATATCTTCAAAGGCTGGTTTCATTCGGTCGTACATATTGTATCGTATTCTGTTTAGCATAAACCAAGCACTCTTTTGTGTTACATCGATATCCTTTGCCAATTGAATACTGCTAATACCTTTCTTGTGAGATATGAAAATATAGATTGCATAAAACCATTTTTGCAAGGGAATATGGCTACCGTGAAACATTGTTCCCGTTGTTACGGTAAACACATCTCGGCACTCACAGCATTTATATTTGCCATTATATTCTCCTTTGGTCTTTAACTTATAGTGCTTTTGTGATATAGTTCCACAATGAGGGCATATCGGAGTACCATGCCAGCGTTGTTCCTCCAAAAACTCTCGGCAGGTTTTTGCATCTTTGAAATATGATAGTATATCAATAAACGACTTTATGTTCTTTCTAAGTTTATCCATTTTTAATTTTGCTCATTGGTTTTTGAACCAATTACACACAAAACCACTTGGAATTATTACCATTTTTGTTATATAAATATAAT
>JAZRNK010000048.1:0-13399 GCA_045648145.1 Acutalibacteraceae bacterium
TCAAAAGGAATATTCATAATACCCTCTCCTGTCAATTTCTCTTAGTTTTAAGCATAAAATTATATAACGCTTTTAAAGGGGAGATATAAATGATTATATACACAGTAAAATCAGGCGATAGCCTTTATAACATCGCAAGACGTTACGGTATTACGGTGGCCGAATTGGAACGGTACAACCTTTTACCCAACCCCGAAAGACTGGTTATAGGCCAGACTGTTTTGATACCCGTCAAGGGCACAACACATACCGTCGAGGCAGGTGAATCGCTTTACAGTATCGCTATTCATCACAACCTGCCGTTAAACGAGCTGATAGCCGCCAACCCCAACGTTACACCGCCGTATACCATATACCCGGGACAGACAATCAACATACCCGAAACCACAACCAAAAAGACCATTTCGGTCAACGGCTATGCTTATCCTAACATAAACCGCTCGGTACTGCAACAAACTTTACCATACTTAACCTATCTTTCAATCTTCAGTCACTCTGTAACCGCCGACGGTACGCTCGTCAATATCAATGACGACGAGCTTATAAGAACGGCTAAACAAGGCAAAACCGCACCCATAATGGTCATAACCAACACCGAGGAAGGCGCAGGATTCAGTAGTGAAATCGCCCATACGGTGTTGACCAATATGGCGGTCAGAAGCACCCTTATCGAAAACGTTATCAACACCGCCAAAGCAAAGGGCTATGTAGGTGTCGACGTCGATTTTGAGTATATTTACCCCGACGACCGCGATAACTATAACGCCTTTTTACAGGAATTAGCAAACCGTTTGCGAGAGCAAAACCTGACACTCTCAACGGCAATAGCGCCTAAAATCTCGGCAACGCAGGTCGGTACTTTATACGAAGCCCACGACTATGCTTTTCACGGCAGCGTGGTCGACTACCTCATAATAATGACTTACGAATGGGGCTATATGTACGGTCCGCCTATGGCGGTAGCGCCTTACAGCGAGGTACGAAAGGTCATCTCCTACGCCGTCACCGAAATTGAAAGCAGTAAAATACTTATGGGTATGCCAAACTACAGCTACGACTGGACCCTGCCCTACACGCAAGGCCGACCTGCCGAAATACTGTCGATAAACAAAGCGGTAACAAGGGCCTCCGACACAGGTTCGGAAATTCAGTACAATAAAAATTCCGAGGCACCGTTCTATGAATATACACAAAACGGTGCCGAGCATATCGTATGGTTTGAAAACGCTTTAAGCACCGCCGCAAGACTAAACATAGTAAACGACTTTAATTTGGGCGGTGTAAGCTATTGGACGGTCAACCAGTTTTATGCGCAAAACTGGCGTGTGTTGGAAAATATGTTCAATATCAGAAAGGTGCTGTGATTACTGTTCCTCACCGTTATCCTCAAACACCGCCTCGTCCTCAGGCGTATCAATAAGACCTAAATCACGGCGCTTTTGAATGTCCTCATCCGGATGGTCCTTGTAATACGGGTCAATTATGTATTTCTTGATTTCGGGAAATACGTTGAACTGTATCAAGAACGCCCTGAATGCAGGAAACAAAAACACACCGACAATAACTATTACGGCAACCGCAAACTCAAAATTAACGGTAAGCAGACCGTAAATAAACAAATAAAATACCGTAAGCACTCCGCCAATAATAAAGTTGTGCTTAATACCTAAAGTGGCGAAAAGCCATGAGTTTTTAAATATGGTTTTAACGTCAAAATCAAAGGTTATCATAAGCGTGTACTGGTAATATTTTGCAAAGCTATACATTGCAAAAACAAAAATCGTCACAACTAAAATGATTACGCCCCAGGTTTTGTTTATAATATCCTGCTGGAAGAATATGTATAAAACATATAAATCGGCAAAAATGATAAGCTCGATTATCAGGTTTATAATACCTATGGGCAACGCCCTTTTCCAATTTTTCTTTATTGCGCTAAAGAAATCAGCGGTGGGGAAAAAGTGCTTGTCCCTTGCCGCCATTCGACAACCGTAGGCCATACCGACCTCAGCAAGACCTTTGGTAACAAGCGGTATGCTTAAAAGAACGTACCAAAGCTCACAAGAAATAAGCTTCCAGAAGCTACGGAAGAAAAGCTCAAAAAATCTGAAAAAGCCTCTTTTTTCGGGCTCATTTTTAGAAACGCCCTTGCCCGGCTTGTCATAATTATTTCCAAACAATCCCATTATCTACCCGAAAGCCTCCTTGTCTGCTGTTGTTTTTTGACACTCTTGTAAAGAATTTTTGCTATAACCGAGTCCTCGTTATAGCAAATGCGGTACATAACGTAACAGAACACAACCGTCAATGCAATAAATATAATGTAAGCAAAAACCGACCAAACAGGTGCCGACTCCAAATTAGGCGCGCTGTTAGTTAAAATATCGGCAATCGGCTTTACGGGGCACATCACAACCCAACGGTAGAACCAGTAATAGATATGCGAAAAGCCCGACGGCTTTAAAAACCTTAACAATACGGTCAAAACGTAAAGCACTGTTGACGGTATGGCGGCAAAAAGGCCGATAAAAAGTCCACGGTTTTTATCGTAAGAGCCACCGTTAAAATCGCTGTTGTTTCGGTCCTTAGCGGCAACCGACGCCAAAACCGAACCCGCCATGCAAAAATACACACCAACGCCGCAAACCACCTGCAGCACACCCAAAGTCACCTCTGCCGACGTAGGCATTTCGGAATATATGGCAAGGTATTTCATATCGATTGGAATTTCCGCCGGTTTTTCTGTAACGGTGCCTATTTCGGTACCATTACCCTGCTCATCAACCTGAATTACCTTGTAGCCTGTAACCTTAGTGGTAATTCCGTTGACCACCACAAAAAAGGATATGTAGATAAAAAAGCTCATAAAGCAGGCAAACGCCGTCATGGTAACAACCTTTAAAGCAGGTTTTAAATTGTGCATCAATAGTGTCACTCCAATTATAAATTCAATAAAAGCAAAAAAGGCGGCAAGCAAACCTAACAAGTCCTCTTAGCCGCCTTTAATTTTTTAAATTACTCCTCTACCGGTGCTTCAGCTTCAGCTTCTGCCTCAACCTCTGCTTCGGGCTCTGCCTTCTCAATAAGAGCGCGGATAGAAAGACTTACACGCTTCTTGTCAAAATCTACACCGATAATCTTAGCATCAACCTTCTGACCGATTTTAAGCTCGTCAGCCGGCTTTTCAATTCTGCGGTCAGCAATCTGAGAAATGTGGATAAGACCGTCAATTCCCGGAATGATTCTTGCAAAAGCGCCGTAAGCAGTCATGCTTACTACGGTTACGTTTACAACGTCGTCAACCGAATATTTTGCCTTGAAAATCTCCCACGGATTTTCGTCAGCCTTCTTGTATCCCAAAGAAATCTTTTTCTTTTCGGTGTCAATATCCTTAATATAAACCTCAATACTGTCGCCAACCTTAACGACCTCAGACGGATGCTTAATTCTCTCCCAAGAAAGCTCGGAGATATGTACCATACCGTCAACTCCACCTAAGTCAACAAATGCACCGTAGCCGGTAATTGACTTAACAGTACCGGTAATGCGGTCGCCAACTGCGATATTAGCCCAGAACTTCTCTTCCATTTCGTTTCTTGCCTCGCGGAGAACCGAACGAGCCGAGCCGATAATACGACGACGCTGACCGATTTCAATAATGCGGAACTTCATTGCAGTTCCCTTCAAAGATTCTAAATCCTCATTTCTTGAAAGGGTTGCCTGTGAAGCGGGAACGAAAACTCTCATTCCCTCATAAAATACAACTACACCGCCCTTAACTACGTCCGAAACGGTGCCGCAGAGAACCTCGCCGCTCTCTTTAGCAGCAACAACCTTGTCCCAACCTGCAATAGCATCAAAACGCTTTTTAGAAAGCATTACGGTACCCTCTTGGTCGTTAGTACGCATAATGATAAGATCAAGCTCATCGCCGACCTTAACAGCCTCGGTAAGCTTTACGTTGGGGTCATACGAGAACTCTGAAGCAGTAACGTAACCGGTGTGCTTTCTGCCGATATCAACCTGAATTTCAGTCGGGTTGACTGCGAGAACGTATCCCTTTACCTTCTGGTCTGTATTTGAACTGCTTTCGGTAGCATTTAGCATCTCCTCAAAAGTCATTTCATCGTTAATTTGTGTTAGAATTTCTTCCATGGTTTTAAGAACCTCCTTTATTATACCGGACGGGGTAGATGCCCCGGCCACAACTCCGACACGACAAGCATTAGCCAAAAGTTCCGGCTTTAGTTCGTCAGCCGTTTCGACCAAGACCGTTCTCTCACAAAACTCTCTGCACACCTGCTCGAGCTTACGCGTGTTAGAACTATGCCTTCCGCCGACAACCACCATAGCATCACTTTGCTGTGAAAGCTGCTGTGCTTCCTGCTGCCTTTTCGAAGTAGCATTACATATTGTATCAAATAAATTGACATTTGTATAGACTTTTTTTAATTTTTTTTGACACTTTTTCCATAATTCTATGTTAAAAGTGGTCTGTGAGACAACCGTTACGGGCTCATCTGCGCTTAATTCACCGCTTAAAACCAAATTTTCAAGTGCTTCGGGTGTATCGAACACAAAATATTTACCCTTGCAGTGACCAATAATGCCCTCAACCTCTTTGTGTTGACTGTCACCTGCAATAAGCACGGTGCGGCCCTCGTCACCGGCGGCTGCTACCAATTTGTGTATTTTTGCAACAAATGGGCAGGTCGCGTCAGAAACACAAAGTCCTAAATTTTCGGCCTCATCAGTTACGGCCTTTCCAACCCCATGCGAGCGTAAAACCAAAATTTCATCGGGCCTCACCTCACTCGGTGAGTTTACAATACGTACACCCTTTTGTTCAAGCTCGGTAACAAGCTGCGGATTGTGAATTATCGGGCCCAAGGTTGCCACCTTTTTGCCCTTTTCCACAAGGTCGTACACCATCTGCACGGCGCGGTCAACACCAAAGCAAAAGCCTGCCGTTTTGGCTAAAGTAATCTTGCTCAAAACCTATCACCTATTATATATTTTCTAAAATAACCGTCAAAATCGCGTTGACCGACTCGTCAAACGAAAGCGTTGACGTGTCAACAATTTTAGACTCTTCGGACGGCTTTAAGGGTGCAACCTCACGGTGCGAATCCCTGTAATCGCGTTCCTTTAAATCGTTTAAAACATCATCGTATTTTACGTCCAAGCCCTTTTCGACAAGCTCGTCATAACGGCGCTTGGCCCTTACCTCATCAGAAGCGGTAAGAAAAATCTTAACGGTAGCATTAGGCAGCACAACCGTACCAATGTCCCTGCCATCCATTACAACGTCATGCTCAGCAGCCAACTGACGCTGTAAGCCTAACAAAAACTCTCTTACGACGGGTATTGCCGACACTTCGGATGCCTTGCCGGAAATTTCGGGTGTGCGGATATTGTCCGAAACGTCCTCAGAGTTTACAAACACCCTTTGCTCACCGTTAATATACTTAATATCAACCTTTATGGTTTTAATATGCTCGGCTACTGCCTCTGCGTCCTTAATAGACACCCCGTTTTTAACGGTGCTGTAGGCTACCGCGCGATATAAAGCGCCCGTATCAACGTAAATATATCCGTTAAGCTTGGCAACCTTTCGCGCAATGGTGCTCTTGCCTGCCCCTGCCGGACCATCAATGGCAATAGAAATTTTCCTGCTCATAAATTATCTCCTTTATTCACAGCAAACGCTGTTTCCTGCAACAAACCCTGTTGAAAAAGCAATTTGTAGGTTAAACCCACCCGTAAAAGCGTCAACGTCCAAAACCTCACCCGCAAAGAACAAACCGTCAACCAATTTCGACTCCATGGTTTTAGGGTTGACCTCGCTAAGCTTGATACCGCCCTTGGTGATAATAGCCTCCTCAATATCGCGGAAGCCTGTAATGTTAAGAGTCAAGCTTTTCAAAAGCTTAACCAAGCCCTCGCGCTGCTGCTTTGTTATCTGATTAACCTTGGTGCTCGGCGCAATACCGCTTAATTTAACTATAACGGGTATCATCTTTCTGGGCAAAAGGTCACCCAAAGAATTACAAAAATCACGGTTGGAAAACTGCTCAAAATCACGACGAATACGCTCGTCTAATTTTTCCTCAGATAAAGCAGGCTTTAAATCAATAACCGCCTTGTAAGACCTGCTATCAATCGCGTCTATGTACGCTGCCGAGCTTAAAACCACCGGTCCCGACAGACCGTAATGAGTAAACATAAGCTCACCGAAATCGGTAAAAACAGGCTTGGATTTTTCACCCTCAAAAATACTGAAGCTGATGTTTTTAAGACTCAACCCCTGCAATTCGGAGCACCAACCCTCATGCACCGTTAAAGGCACTAAAGACGGCTTTAATTCGGTAACGGTATGACCTGCAGAAAGAGCAAATTTATACCCGTCACCTGTAGAGCCCGTAAGCGGATAAGAAAGTCCACCCGTCGCTATAATTACGGCATCAGCGCAAAGCTCTCTGCCGCTTTTGTCAACGGCGCCGATGACCTTGCCATCGGCAACCATAATACTCTCAATTTCACTTTTTATTAATTTAGCGCCGCTTTTTCTTACAGCAGAAACCAATGCGTCAACAATATCGACCGATTTATCACTTTTTGGAAAAACTCGGTTGCCGCGCTCGGTTTTAAGCGGAACACCGTTGGCTTCAAAAAATTCCATCGTGTCAATACTTGAAAACATATTAAAGGCCGAATACAAAAACCTGCCGTTGCCGGTCACTGCCGAAACAAGCCCGTTTATATCGGTATTGTTGGTAACGTTGCACCTGCCCTTGCCGGTTATCATAACCTTGCGTAAAGGACGGTCCATTTTTTCGGCAACCGTAACCGTAAGACCGCGTCTTGCCGCTGTCACCGCTGCCATCATACCTGCCGCGCCGCCGCCGATAATTAAAACCTTACTCATTCTTTACCCTCAACCGCCGTTTTTTCTGTCCTGTGCTTATAGCAAATCACCGCAAAGCCTGCGAAAGCCAAAGCATCAAAAAGCATGGCAGAAACGCTTATTTTCAACCACAATTCGCCCTTTTGAGCAAATTCCTCTTCCAAAGCCTCAAAATGCTCGTACTGTTTGCGGTAATAATCCATATCCTCTAAAAACTCTTGCACTTTTTCGGTATCGTTGCGTTCTAAAGCCGCTTTGTACTCAAGCTGGGAAGCGGCATATTTTTCTTTTCCGCTTGTGTATTTCGGGTCCTTAAACTGCCCTGCTCGGCGGTAGTAATAATCCCCGCAAACAAGAAAGCAGATAACGACACAGATACTTACTACCCATAAAAACAATCTGTAAAAAACCTTTAATGCACCGTCGGTTCTGACCTTGTCCTTGAAATTCGAATACCTTATTCTGATCGAGTTGAACATGGGCACAGGACTTCCGTCTAAAGCGTCCGACTCCATATATCGTCTTTTAACGCCCTGCATAATCCACATCCCGATAATCAAAAACGGACAGGCGCCGAAAAACCAAACGATAACGTTATCTCTGCCAAAGCCCATAAGCACAAAGGTGACCGCCATTACTGCAATCGCGCAAAGCATTATAATCTTGCCGATAATAAAAAGAACATCCTTTTTATAGCTCATAATCTGTCGGTCACCCCTTTAAATTTGTAGGGACAGGCATCATCAACTGTCCGTATAGATTTACATCTTTATATTTTAACACATTTATTAAAAAAAGCAAATCATTGTTTAACATTTTACATACAGTTCATAGAAAAATCGCATTTTCTCAAAAAAAGCGCCCCAAAAACTTATAATAACGGTAAAATTTGTGTTGTATATCGAACAAAAGTTTGTTATACTTAATATATATTGTTCTATTTTAATGTAAGAAGGTGTTTTGTGTGAAGATAACCGAAATGTACTCGCTCGATAAAACTATAGCAAGCGGTGTTTTTGACGGTTGCACATATCCTTGGGAGATTCTGTCAAAACTTAAAGCATATATTCTTGCTTTAGGCGAAACGCTTGACAGTGAAAAATTCACAAAAGTAGGCGACGACGTGTGGATAGCCAAAAGCGCCACCGTATATGAGAGTGCCTATATCGCAGGCCCCTGCATTATCGACGAAAATGCCGAGGTCAGACACTGTGCTTTTATCCGTGGCAGTGTTATCGTCGGCAAAAACTCGGTGGTCGGCAACTCTACCGAGGTTAAAAACTCTCTGATTTTCGATAACGTTCAGGTGCCGCACTACAACTACGTGGGCGACTCGGTTTTAGGCTTCAAATCACATATGGGCGCAGGGTCGATAACCTCTAACGTCAAGTCGGATAAAACGCTTGTCAAGGTCACTATCGACGGTGTTGACGGCAGGGTTGAAACCGGTCTTAAAAAGTTCGGCGCCATGATTGGCGACGGCGTTGAGGTTGGCTGTGGCTCGGTGCTTAATCCGGGAACGATTATTGGCAAAAACAGTAATGTCTACCCTCTCTCTTCGGTAAGAGGTACCATTCCTGCTAATTCGATTTATAAAAGCAAGAGCGAAATTGCCGAAAAATACTAATTTAAAATCTTGGGGTTCAGAATATGGAAGTATGGGATATTCTCGATAAAAACGGCGTCCCCACCGGCAAGGTTGTTGAACGAAAGCGCGTATGCTTAAGCCGAGGTGAATACCACCTCGTCGTGCATATATGGATACTCGGCTCTGACGGCAGAGTACTTATCCAACGCCGCAGCTTCAACAAACCGCTTATGCCGGGTGAATGGGCGGCTATAGGCGGCAGTGCCGTTTCGGGTGAAACTGCAGTTACCGCCGCTAAGAGAGAACTTTTTGAGGAAATGGGCATCGACGTGGAGGAAAACCGTTTCAAGCTTATTAAGGTTATGCCTCGCAAAAGCTCAATTCTTAACGTTTTTCTTGTTTGCTGTGATACGCCCGTGTCCGAGCTTACCCTTCAGGAAAACGAGGTAAGCGAGGCTAAATGGGTACACCGCAACAAGCTAAGACAGATGATTAAAACAAAAGAATTTCACAACTACGGAAATGAATATTTTGAGGCTGTTTTCGGCGCTTTTGACCGTAAATCAGCTTTAAAGCGGAGAAAGAAAAGGTATGAAAGAAGACGCAAAAAATAAACAGTGCCAAATTTGTAACGGCTATCTGTTTGAGGATGACGATGTAGTGGTCTGCCCAACCTGTGGCGCACCGCACCACCGCGATTGCTATAATACGGTCGGCCACTGCGGTGTCGAACAGCTTCACGGCACTTTAGACCAATACGACAAAGCACAAGAAAGGCTTCGTCAAACGCAGGAAGAAAACGAGGCAAAAGCAACGGAAGAAACGAGAACCTGCGCCTTCTGCGGTAGACAGTCGAAGTCGAGCGACGCCACATTTTGTCCCTACTGCGGTCAACCGTATACTCCAAAAACCAACGGTGCACCCCGCGTGTTATTTAACGGTATGCCTGTTGCATTTATGGACCGTTGCGGCGGAGTGCCTAAGGACACTAAAATTGAAGACGTAACGGCAGACGACTTAAGTAAATTCGTCGGTGGCAACTCGGCAAGATATATACCGAAATTTGCCACACTTACCGAAAAGAACAAAGGCTCTTGGAACTGGGCGGCATTTTTGTTTCCTGCCGCTTGGAGCTTTGGTAGGAAAATGCACCTCAACGGCATTCTTTACTTGATACTTTCCATAGCCTCAAAGCTTTGCTTTGTTCCGCTCACCCAGGCAATAAACAGCCTTGGTGATACAACAGGTATGACCTATACCCAGCTTTATGAACTTATTGAAAAAAATATTTCGTCATTCAGTTGGATTTCGCTTGTGATGATGCTTGTTGGCTTTCTGCTTTATTTCTTGCCACGTATTTTTTGCGGAAGATTTGGCGATTGGCACTACCGCAGAAAGTGTATTGACACAATTAAAGAAATTCAGACCGACGACGAAATTGACGACAAGGAAGAGGAAATAAGACTTAGCGGTTCTTTAAATATTCTTTTGGCTATGATAGGCCTGCTGGCAGAAACCTACCTGCCGCAAATAATCGCAATGTTCTTAATATAAGGGAGTCTTAGATTATGGAAAACAACGTAAAATACTGTCACAAATGCGGAGCGCAGAATTCACAGGAATATTCCTTTTGTAAAGACTGCGGAACACAACTGCTGACCTTACAATCAGAGAACACTCTTGAACAGGGTCAGCCTTCGGTTCAAGAGCCTGTTTCCGAGCAAGTCCCTACCCCTGCGCCCGTACAACCGGCCGTATACTGTGATTATATAGACGGCGTGCCAATGGCAGAAATCAACGACTACGTCGGCAAAAACGGCAATAGTTTTATGCCCAAATTTTTAAAGTTCAGACACGGCTCAAAGGCCGGTTGGAACTGGCCTGTTTTCCTGTTCGGCTTACTTTTAAACATTCCTTTCGTGTGGTTTTTCCATCGCAAAATGTATAAGGTCGGCTCCATCGTTCTGGCCGTTTGCTTGGCATTAATCATTGCAACCGCATCGGTCACCGCAGGCATTTTAAATATGTTTGCACCCATTGTCAGCGAATTTGCTGAGCAGATTGTAATAGATATGGAAAACGACTTCTATATTAAAAACAATTTTCACAGTGACAATTACGATGACTACTATGACGACTACTATGATGATGTTTACTCATACATAACCGAAGAACAGTATGCGCAAATAGAACAAGCCGTCACCGAGGTTATGACATCAAGCAAATACCAACTACTCAACGGATTGTCAACTCTTTTGTGGTTGCTTCACGCCACCTTTATAATCCTAATTTCCGTCTTTGCTGATTATTTATACTATAAAAAGGTTATGAAAACGCTTAAAGATATGAACGCTAACGGATTGCCCAACGGTGATGTCGTTCATAGCGCAGGCGGCACTAATACTGCAGCCTCAATACTTACCGGCATTTTCGGATATTTAAGCTTTTGTATAATCAGCATCATGCCCGTTATATACACTCTTTTCAATATATTTGTGCAGTTGAGTATTTATTAAAATTTAACGGAGGTTTAGTATGATTAAAAAAGCCATAATCCCCGCCGCAGGCCTCGGTACGAGAGTTCTGCCTGCATCCAAAGCAGTGCCTAAAGAGATGCTGACAATAGTCGACAAGCCTGCCATTCAGTATATTGTTGAAGAAGCGGTTGCCGCCGGCATTACCGATGTTTTGATTATCACCAGCCGTGGCAAAGGCGTTATTGAGGACCACTTTGACCACTCATTTGAATTAGAGCACGTGTTAAAGCAACGCGGCGACAAAAACGAGGTGCTGGAGGATCTTAAGTCGGTTGCCCATATGGCAAATATATACTTCCTTCGCCAAAAGGAAACTAAAGGCTTGGGCCACGCCGTTTTGTGTGCCAAAAGCTTCGTAAAAGACGAGCCGTTTGCCGTCATGTATGGCGACGACGTTATTATAAGCGAGGAGCCGGTTATAGGTCAGCTTATGAAGGCTTACGACGAGTACGGTAAATGCACCGTCGGTATAAAAGAGGTTTCAAAAGAAGCTATTCTCAAATACAGCTCGATGAAAACGACACCTTTAAAGGACAACCTTTTCGCTATCGACGATATGGTCGAAAAGCCCACACCCGATAAGATATTTTCACTTTATTCTATTTTAGGCCGCTGCATTTTACCGCCCGAAGTGTTTGATATTTTAGAAAAAACACCCTACGGTGCCGGTGGCGAGCTGCAGCTGACCGATGCTATGAAAACCTTGGCTCAGACCGAGGGCTGTATCGGTGTTGACTTTGAGGGTACAAGACACGATATGGGAAATAAATTCGGTATACTTAAAGCCAATATCGAGGTTGGCTTAAAGCATCCCGATACGTGTGATGAATTAAAGGAATATATAAAGAGAATAGCACAAGAGCTATAATGTAAACGGACGGTGAAACGATGTCTAAAGATAAATTGACTAATAAGCAAGCCTTGGTTTACAATTTTTTGATGAGTACAATGGGCAATCAGGTACCACCTACCGTGCGCGAAATCTGTGAGGCAACGGGTATTAAGTCGACCTCAACGGTGCACGAGGCGTTGTCAAAGCTCGAAGAAAACGGATATATCGAAAGAGACCCCAAATGCTCAAGAAGTATCCGCTTGACAGGTGTGAGTGACTCTACTATGGTCCCGCTTGTCGGCAAGGTTACGGCAGGTCAACCCATTTTAGCAGTTGAGGAAATTGAGTCTTACGTTCCCTACCCCATTTCGAGCGAAAATATGGGCAGTCTGTTTGCCTTGCGTGTTTCGGGACTCAGTATGCGCGACGCAGGTATTTTAGACGGCGATATTATTATCGCTAATAAGGATATTTCAAGCCACAACGGTGATATTGTCGTCGCTTTAATAGATGACGAGGCAACCGTAAAGCGCCTTGTCGCAAAGCAGGGCGAAAAACCCTACCTTTTGCCTGAAAATCCTGATTTTGACCCCATTCATCCCGAAAGAATGGAAATTCTCGGCAGAGTAATAGGAAGCTTTAGGAAGTATTGATAGTATGAAAAAGGTTTATATTTTCACCGACGGCGCCTGCTCGGGCAACCCCGGTCCTGGCGGTTGGGGTGCAATCTTACGCTATAAGGAAACCGAAAAAGAGCTTTCGGGTAGCGAGGCAGACACCACCAACAATCGTATGGAGCTAACGGCTTGTATTATGGCTTTAAGGACCCTAAAAGAGCCCTGCGAGGTCGAGCTAACAACCGATTCACAATACGTCGTTAACGGCATTATAAACGGTTGGGCAGAAAATTGGCGTAGTAACGGTTGGCGCAAGGCCGACAAAAAACCTGCTCTGAATTCTGACCTTTGGGAACAACTTTTAAACGAAACCGAGCGTCATAAGGTAACGTTTAATTGGATAAAGGGCCACGCAGGCCACGAGGAAAACGAACGTTGCGACAAGCTCGCCGTCAACGAATATACAAAATATTTAAATAAATAAAATAAGGTCAGTTCGCAAAATCCTGACCGTGCCAAAAGGCATAAAACAAAACTACGGAGGAATTTTCGATGTTCGAAAAAATCACCGCCAAACAGCTCGTTTCGGCGGCACTAATAGCGGCATTATACGCCGTCTTAACCTATGTCTCGGCAGCTTTGGGACTAGCCTACGGTAATATTCAATTCCGCCTTTCCGAAGCACTTAACGTTTTGGCTCTTTTTACACCAACCGCAATTCCGGGCCTTACCATTGGCTGTATAATCTCAAATATAGCAAGTCCTTTTGGTATTTTGGACGTAATAGTCGGCTCTGCCGCCACACTTTTGTCATCAAGCGTCATTTGGCTGATTTCTAAAGCCAATAAAAGCTGGGCGCCCTTTGTGTCTGTCCTGCCGCCAACTGTTTTTAACGCAGTTCTTATAGGACTTGAAATT
>JAZRNK010000049.1:0-3233 GCA_045648145.1 Acutalibacteraceae bacterium
GGCGAAGAAACAACAGAAGAAATACCTGCTCTATTAAGCGATAATTCTTCAAATACAAATTCTAACCAAAAAACAGATGGTGCAATTGAATATAATAAAGATAAAAACATAAATAACAATTGGGTTATATGGACAATTATAGTTATAGTTGTTGTGAATGGAATAGGAATTGCAACATACTTAGTTTTACGAAAAAGAAAGCCAACAAAACAAAAATAGAACAATCAAAAAAGACGGCTGAATCAGCCGTCTTTTTTTATCTGTGTTCCATCATGAATGATTTCATAATTTTCTTTATAAATCAAATCATCAACCTTAACGAACGTATACCCTTGAGCAATTAATTTTTCTAAAATAATCGGCAAGGCAGCAGGCGTGTGGGTTGCATCGTTATGAAAAAGTACAATGCTACCCGGCTTTACCTTTCCCGTCACCCTCGTCACAATACTCTCAACCGTCGCCGAATCCTTCCAGTCAAGAGAATCGACGTCCCACTGGATCGTATACATGCTTTGCGACTCTACGGTCGTCACAACCGAGTTGTTATAATCACCGTAAGGGCACCTAAAAAGATTTGGTGTTTTGCCCGTTATGGCGGCAATTTTTTGATTGCAGGTCTGTAGCTCGTCAATCATTTTTTCTTTAGACAGCGAGGTCATGTACGGGTGTGAGGTTGAGTGATTCATAACGTCGTGCCCTGCGTCCGACAGCTTTTTAACCTCGTCGGGATATTTGTCCACCCACTCTGCCACCACAAAAAATGTTGCCACTGCATTATATTTACCTAACACACTAATCAGTGTGTCGGTGTCGTCTGCTCCCCAAGCCGCGTCAAAGGTCAAGGCTATCTTTTTTTCTTGCGTTTCCACGCAATAAATCGGCAATACTTTATCAGCTTTGGCAAAAACGTTTACCGAAAATATTGCGCCCACCACCACCGCCAAAGCAATGCTTACGGTTGCAATTATCTGCTTTTTTGTAAAAATAAAAAATTTCATTCTGCCCATCTCCATTCAATAAATGGTATGAGCCAATACTAGTCCGTTATGCTAAATCAATCGCAAAATGAAACGTTATAGTTTTCACACCACACGTCAAACTGTATAAGCCACGCCAAAAGTTGCGGAGTCGACATCAACTGCCCGAACCACGTTTTGTCCTCGCCCTCTAAAATAGCAGTCAAACAATTTTGGTCGATAACTGCTCGCAGCACACCGTCCTCGCTTAATCTGTGGCGCACCTCTGCTGTCACGCGTTTGCGATACTCGGGGTTGTGCGTTTTAGGATACGGGCTTTTCTTTCGCCACAAAATTTTCTCGGGCAAATAGTCCTTCATAGCGTTTCTCAACAAGGCTTTTTCTACCCCATTTTCGAACTTAATCTCCCACGGCACATTGTATACGTACTCTAAAATTCGGTGGTCGGCAAAAGGCACACGCACCTCAAGTCCGCTAAACATACTCATTCTGTCCTTGCGTTCTAAAAGCGACGCCATAAAAAAGCCAACAGAAAGACAGGTGGCAATTCGCGAGGTTTTCATAGATTCCGAATCAGATGGTAGGACAGGGCAATTTGAAATAATCTTTTTATATTCATTTGAAAGATAATTATACCCCTCCTCTGCCTTAGCAAACTCGGAAGTAAAAAGCCCTGCTCGTTCCATCGGTGCGTGTATCCACGGAAAGAAATCGCGATATAGCATCTCGCTCCGGTAAAACCACGGATAACCGCCAAAAATTTCATCAGAGCACTCGCCCGAAAGTGCTACCGTGTGCTTTTCTTTAACCCTGCTGCAAAAATATAAAAGCGACGAATCAATATCAGCTTGACCCGGAAAATCACGCGCCAAAGTAGCATCAATCAAACAATCGGCAACCTCGCTGTTAGGAGCTGTTAAGACCGTATGGTCGGTTTTTAGCCAACGCGAAAGAAAAATGGCAAATTCGTCGTCACCCTGCGGTTGAAACAACGACTTTTTAAAATTCTCCTTGTTACCCTCATACTCGAATGAATAGGTGCTCAGAACCTCGCCCTTGGTTTTATAATGCTCGGCTGCAATTGCCGTCAAAACCGAGGAGTCAAGTCCGCCCGATAAAAACGTACATAACGGCACGTCGCTAACAGTTTGGCGACGTGTTGCATCACATAAAAGCTCCTTGGTGACCTCTGCTGCCTCGCTTGCAGTCGCACAAAAGGGTTTGGCCTCTAACTGCCAATAGGTATATATTTTCAAGCCTTTTTCAGAAAATTCACCGCATTGCGCTGGCTCTAACTCACTGATATCCCTAAAAATTCCGCTGCCGCTAAGCGTTACAGGTGTCAAAAAAATTAATTGCCACAATCCCCTTTTGTCAACCTTGCGACTAACGCTAGGGTGCTGTAAAAGAGCCTTGATTTCAGACGCGAACAAAAAAGTACCGTCGCGGTATGAATAAAAAAACGGCTTCACGCCAAAACGGTCACGGGCAAAAAATACTCTTTTTTCGGCTATGTCATAAACGCAAAAGGCGAAAATTCCGTTAAGCTTTTTAGGACATTCGTTACCGAAAATAATATAACTCCAAAGGACCGTTTCGGTGTCACACTCGGTTTTAAAGGTAGCACCATATTGCTTTAACTCGTCGCGCAATTCGGGACTGTTGTAAATTTCTCCGTTATAAACAATTACGTATTTTTTGTTTTTAAACTCAACCGTCATGGGTTGTCGACCGTTTTCTGGGTCCATAACTGCAAGTCGGTTGTGATGCAGCGCCACGAAATCGTCGCAAAACATCTCGGTAGCATCAGGTCCACGATTTTTTAAAGTTTTGCCCATCTTTTCGCAAATTTGATTATCCGGTCGACAATTTTTGTCAATAATTCCGCAAATTGAACACATAAAATCACTCCATTGCATAAATTCTCCACTTATTTTATGCTTTGAAAGTAAAATTAGTGCCTGTCAGGGCATAAAAATACCCCTAAAACATTTTTATGCTTTAGGGGTTAAGTTATATTTCTGCGTAACAGCCATCCGAAAACGTATCGCAAATTTTGGCGGTTACTATCTCGCCCTCGCAAAATTTGTCGGATTTAATTTTAACTCGTGTGTAGTTTTCGCTATACCCTTCTATATATCCGTCATTTTGGGTTTCGACAAGCACCTTTACAGTTTTGCCTATCTGCGATTTTAAAAATTCCTGCTCACTTTTGACAGTAATTTCGAGCATCTGCTTGCTGCGTTGTTGGGCTGT
>JAZRNK010000050.1:0-12267 GCA_045648145.1 Acutalibacteraceae bacterium
TTACGGGTAATGAGCAGATAATTAAGCAATGCGCAAAAGAAAACAATATAAGTCTTGATAAAATGGAAATTGTGCATACCGAAGAGGTGTTTGATATGCACGACCAGCCTACCGATATTGTTAAATCAAAGAAAAACACCTCTTTGGGTTTGGCAATGCAGCTTGTAGCTGAAGATAAGGCTGATGCCTTTGTTTCTGCCGGTAGTACAGGCGCCGTTCTTGCAGGTGCAACCTTTATTGTAAAGCGTATTAAAGGTGTAAAACGTCCTGCTTTGGGCACAGTAATACCCGGTAGGACACGCAGATTTATGATAATGGACGTAGGCGCTAATGCAGAGTGTCGTCCCGAAATGCTTCAGCAGTTCGGTATAATGTCGTCAATGTACCTCAGTAGCGTAGAGGGAATAGAAAATCCCGAAATTGCTTTGCTAAATATCGGCACAGAGGATACTAAAGGCGGAGCCTTGCAGTTGGAGGCCTATAAGCTTTTAAAAGAAAGTTCGATAAACTTTATTGGTAATGTCGAAGCAAGAGATGTTCCGGCAGGTGTTTGTGATGCTGTGGTTGCAGACGGATTTACGGGCAACGTTGCTTTAAAGCTTTACGAGGGCGTTGCCTCTAATATGATGAAAATGATTAAAGCGATGTTCTTAAGTAGCTTTAAAACCAAAATTGCGGCGCTTCTTGCTAAGTCTAAAATGTATGATTTAAAGAAAATGATGGATTATAGCGAGGTCGGCGGAGCACCATTGCTGGGTGTTAAGAAGCCGGTTATAAAAGCACACGGCAGTTCTAATGCCAATGCAATTAAAAACGCTATAAGACAGGCAAAGCTTTGTGTTGAAAACGATGTTGTAGGCAAAATTTCAAACAGTCTTGCCACACTTTCAGTTTCAGATTCCGAGTAATAAAAACGGTGATAGAATGATAGAACTTGAGAAGACAATAGGGTATTCTTTTAAGAATAAAGAGCTTTTATTGCGTGCGCTTTCCCATTCATCTTATGCCAATGAGATGAGGGCAGGATATAAGTCCAACGAGCGTCTTGAATTTTTGGGCGACTCGGTATTGTCGGTTGTAGTTGCAGAATATTTGTTTAAAAACTTTGAAAATCTGCCCGAGGGTGAGCTAACAAAAATGCGCGCATCTTTGGTGTGTGAAAAGTCTTTGGCGGCTTTTTCAAGAGAAATGAACTTGGGTAAATTTCTGTTTTTAGGCAAAGGTGAGCAACAAAATGGCGGTCGAGAGCGCCCGTCAATCCTTGCCGATGCTTTTGAGTCTTTACTTGCTGCCATGTATTTAGACGGTGGTATGGAGGTTGCCAAAAAGCACGTGCTTAAATTTGTTGAGGCAGAAATGTCGCACCATTCGGTAGAGGAAGCCTTTCACGACTATAAAACTCAGTTGCAGGAAATTATACAGCGCAACCCCGAGGAAGAGCTTTCGTATGTGTTGGTTGCCGAAAGCGGTCCGGACCACGGCAAGCAGTTTACGGTTGAGGTATTGTTGAATTCCAACGTTATCGGCTCGGGTACTGCTCGTAGCAAAAAGCAGGCAGAGCAAAATGCCGCAAAACAGGCATTAGAGCTTATGGGGCAGGAAACATGAGTCACGCAAACATTTCAGTGTTTGTGCCGCATTTGGGTTGTCCTCACAGGTGTAGCTTCTGTCAGCAGAATTTTATAACGGGTACTACCGAAAAACCTTCGGCAAGTGACGTTGATATGGCGGTCAGAAATGCCGTAAAATCGTCAAATTATGATGCAAAAAACACAGAAATTGCCTTTTTCGGTGGTAGTTTTACCGCTATCGAAAGAGAATATATGTTAGAACTTCTGTCGGCAGCTAAAAAGCATGTTGATAATGGTGTTGCAAACGGCATTAGGATTTCAACAAGACCCGATTGCATTGATGAGCAGGTGCTTATATTATTGAAGGAATACGGTGTGACGGCTATTGAGCTTGGCGCACAAAGTATGTTTGAAGAAGTGCTTAAAGCTAATTTAAGAGGTCACACACCGCAAGATGTTGAAAAAGCATCAAGGCTTATAAAACAGTTTGGTTTTGAGTTGGGTCTTCAAATGATGACAGGACTTTATAAATCAAGCAGAGAGATTGATATTAAAACTGCCGATAGCTTGATTGCCTTAAAGCCTGATACGGTGAGAATATACCCAACAGTTACTTTAAAAAACACGTTGTTGGAAAATTTGTATTTAAAGGGCGAATATATTCCGCCGACTTTAGATGAAACAGTGTCACTTTGTGTAGAACTTATTGATAAGTTTGAGAAAAATGATATTAAGATTATTCGTGTCGGGCTACATAGCATTGAAAACGCATCTTTTGTGGCGGGACCTTGGCATCCGTCGTTCAGAGAGCTTTGTGACAGTAGACAGTATTTGCAAAAAATATTGAGTATTTTACAGTCAAAGGGTGAATACGTGCTTCGTGTTTCGCCTAAAGAAATTTCAAAAGTAATAGGACAAAAGAGATATAACATTAAACTTTTAGAAGAAAACGGATTTAAATGCAGGGTGGTACCTGATAGCACTGTTAAGCCGCTTGAGGTTATCGCCGAAAGGATGAGTTAAAGGTGTATTTAAAGTCAATCGAAATTCAAGGTTTTAAGTCGTTTGCTGACAAGACTGTGTTGCGCTTTGGCAAGGGTGTAACGGCGGTTGTAGGACCTAACGGAAGCGGAAAAAGTAATATTTCCGACGCTGTCCGTTGGGTTTTGGGTGAGCAGTCGACTAAAAATCTTCGCGGACAGTCGATGGAGGACGTTATTTTCAGCGGCACTGCAGAGCGTCGCCCTCACGGCTTTGCGGAGGTTACTCTTGTAATGGACAACTCTGACAGAAGCCTTAATTTCGATAACGACGAGGTTGCGGTCACCCGTAGATATTACCGTTCTCATGAGAGTGAGTATCTTATAAATAAGGCAGTGGTGCGCCTTAAAGACGTGCATGAGCTGTTTATGGATACCGGTCTTGGTAGAGATGGATATTCTATGATAGGTCAAGGTAAGATTGATAATATCGTCAGCTCTAAATCTAACGAGCGCCGTGATATTTTTGAGGAGGCAAGCGGTATTTCAAGATACCGTTACCGTAAATTAGAGGCAGAACGTAAATTGGCTTTAGCCGATGATAATATGCTTCGTTTAAAGGATATTATGGCAGAGCTTGAAGGCCGCGTCGGTCCTTTGGAGGAGCAGAGTAAAAAGGCTGAAAAGTTTATTGAATACGCCGCTAGTAAAAAAGAACTTGAAATCGGACTTTGGTTGAATTCGCTCAACCAGTCGGGTGATATGTTAAAGGCGCAGGATAATAAAATTACTATCGCTTCGGCAAGATATAACGAGGTTGAAAGTGACTTGCAGGAAATTGCGGCAAGTATCGAGTCGGGTTCCGAACAGTTTTCGTCTGCTACTGTTCGAATTGATGAGTTACGCCGTACTATTGCAAGTTTTGAAGAGGAGATTACACGACTTGAGGGTGAAATTAATCTTCACAACGCCACAATAGGTCATAATGAGGAAACCATAAACCGTCTTAAAAATGATATAAACGAGCTTGAAAGCTCTGATACAAAGGCAAAATCTGAAATTGAAGAGCGAAACAAGGCTATTGCCCAATCTCAAGCCGAAATCGCGGTGTTGACCGAAAGTGCGACAGCGCTTGAGGCCGAGCTTAACGGTCTTATAAGCAATAGCGAGGTTATTTCGCGTCAGATTGAGGAGCTTACCAAAAAGCTTAATACATATTCGGCACAAATTTCTGAACAACGTGTAAAAATGGTAACGGCGCAGTCGTCGATTGCCGAAATTGACGCAAGAAACATCGCTCTTGATACAGGCTTAGAGGAAAGAAATGCAGAGCTTGAAAAGTTTAAACTTGAACTTTCAGAGCTTGAAGAAATGCTTAAAACCGCTGAAGATACGGCGCAGGAATGCACCAACTCCTTAAAAGGACGTGAGCTGATTTTTGAGTCACGTAAAAATAAGCATACGGAACTTAAAGAAAAGCTTGATTCAGCAAGACTTGATATTGAAGACAAAAAACGTAGAGTTGCAATTTTAGAGGAATTAGAAAGAAATATGGAAGGCTTGGGACTTCCTGTAAAATCGGTTATGAAAGAGGCCGAAAAGGGTATGTTCCGTGGTATTCATGGCCCTGTTAGTAAGCTTATAACCGTTTCAAAAGAGTATGCAACGGCTATTGAAATAGCACTTGGCGCATCGCTTCAGCATATTGTTGTCGATACTGAAAATGACGCCAAAAGAGCAATAGAGTTTTTGAAAACTCAAAACAAAGGTAGAGCAACCTTTTTACCAGTATCGACCATAAAAGCGAGAAGCTTGGAAGAAAAAGGCGTTGAAAATTTATTCGGCTACGTTGGTATTGCAAGTGAGCTTGTCGATACTGAAAAAGAGTATGTCGAGGTTATCCGCTCTTTGCTTGGCAAAACCGTTATTGCCGAGGATATTGATGCGGCAGTAAAGATTGCTAAAAAGTACGGCTATCGCTTTAAAGTCGTTACTCTTGACGGTCAGGTTGTTAATGCCGGCGGTTCGCTTACGGGTGGTTCGTTATCGAAAAATACCGGTATTTTAAGCCGCGCGGGTGAAATAAAGGAGCTTAATGCAAAAATCATTAAGTTGCTTGAAAAAACTGCCGTTATGACCGACGAATATAATGCTGCATCGTCTGAAATTGCTGCTTTAGAGGCTGAAATAGTCAATGCTAAGGCAGAACTTACAACTGCTCAAGAGGACAAAATCAGAGTTTCGGGTGAGATTCGCCGTGTAACTGATTTGATTGAAACCGCAAACAAGTCGGTTGAAGCTATGAACGGTGAAAAGTTCCTGCTTTCGCAAAGGTCAGAAGAGCTTAACGTCACCGTTGCCGAGTCGGTAAATGAGATTTCGGTAATAGAAAAGCAGAAGTTAGAAGCACAGACCGAAATTGACGGCCTTTCAGGCGGTAGAGATTCGGTTACCGACCGCCGCGAGCAGTTGTCGGCAGATATTACCGATTTACGCATTAAGATAATGCAGAGTGAAAAGGATATTGAGGCTACTAAGGCATCTATAAAATTGCTTGAAGATACGATTACCAATAGTGGCGACCGTGGCGATGCTTTGAACGTTCAGATCTTAGAGATTGAAAAGCTTTCGGAAAATGAACGTCAGCAGATAGCCGAAATTAATATTCGTATTGAAGAAAAGCGCGTCGAAATTGCTACGGCTAACGAAAACGTTTTAAAGGTTATAGAGGAACGCGACAATGCCGACCGCGACGGTCAGCAGCTTCGTCAGAAAGAACGCGATATGACTGCCGAGCGTGAAAAGCTTGGTGGAGAGGTTGCGCGTCTTGAGGAGCGCAAGGAAAATATGCTGCGTGAATATGACGAAATTATCAAGCGTTTGTTTGATGAATATGAGCTTACGAGGACCGAGGCAGAGCAGGTCGCAAGTCCTGTCGAAAACGTTGCAGAGGCCAAGCACGCTCTTGTAGAAATCAAAGGCAAAATCAAGGCTTTGGGTAACGTTAACGTTGCGGCAATCGAGGAGTATAAAGAGGTTTACGAGCGCTACGTATTTATGAAAGAGCAGATGGATGACCTTGACGCTTCTCGTGCCGAGCTTAATAAGCTTATTGATGACCTGACTTCTCAGATGAAGGAGAAATTCTCAGAGGGCTTCCAGAAAATTGGCGCCAACTTCAGTAAGGTCTTTACCGAACTGTTTGGCGGCGGTCACGCCGAGCTTGTGCTTACCGAGCCTGACAATATTCTTGAAAGCGGAATTGATATTGTGGCAAAACTGCCGGGTAAAAATGTGCCCAGTCTTGAAGGTCTTTCGGGTGGTGAAAAGGCGCTTATCGCCATATCGATTTACTTCTCAATTATGATGGTAAATGCGCCGCCGTTCTGCTTCTTGGATGAGGTTGATACTGCACTTGACGACATAAACGTTGAGCGTTTTGCCAATTATATGAACAGGTCTGATTTCGGCACCCAGTTTATATGCGTAACCCACCGTCGAGGCACTATGGACTCGGCAGATATGTTGTACGGTGTTACCATGCAGGAAAAGGGTGTTACCAAGCTCTTACAGCTTAATGTTGATGAGCTTATCAAGACCTTGAATATAAACGATAGTAAATAATTGAATTTCAGGTGTTTTTATGGGATTTTTCAGTAAAATAAGCCAAGGATTAAAGAAAACACGCGATTCTTTTTCTTCGGCGATAGGTTCGGTGTTATCTTCCTTTACTAAGATTGATGAGGACTTGTTCGAGGAACTTGAGGAAACCCTTATTATGAGTGATATCGGAATGGTAACGTCCTCTAAAATTTGTGATATTTTGCGCCAAAAGGTAAAGGATGAGAGGGTTACCGATCCTGCCGTTATAAAAAATATGTTGGCAGAGATTGTTGCTACGATGGTTGACGGCGATAAGGAGCTGCACATTTCCACACATCCTTCGGTTATATTTGTGATAGGTGTAAACGGCGTCGGCAAAACTACCACTATAGGTAAAATTGCTGCACAGCTTAAAAGTAGCGGCAAAAACGTTATACTTGGTGCGGCTGATACCTTCCGCGCTGCCGCTATTGACCAGCTTGAAGTGTGGGCTAAAAGGGCAGAGGTTGAAATTGTCAAAAGTGTTGAGGGTGCAGATCCTGCTTCGGTGGTTTATGATACTATTGCCGCCGCAAAATCACGCAACAGTGACATTTTAATCTGTGATACCGCAGGTCGACTTCATAATAAGAAAAACCTGATGAACGAGCTTGCGAAAATGTACCGTATAATTAAACGTGAATTGCCCGATGCCGATATCGAAACCTTGCTTGTGCTTGATGCCACAACGGGACAAAATGCCGTTAATCAGGCGCGTGATTTTAAAGAGGTTGCCGATATTACAGGTATTGTTTTGACCAAGCTTGACGGAACGGCAAGAGGCGGAGTTGTACTTGCCATTATGGACGAGCTGTCAATTCCTGTTAAGTTTATCGGTGTAGGTGAACAAATCGACGATTTACAGCCCTTTAATCCCGAGGAATTCGCAAAGGCTATGTTTGTTGGTGAGGAATAATTATGACCTTTATTGTTGCATCTCATAATAAAAGAAAATTGCAGGAGCTCACAAGAATACTTGAGCCTATGGGACTTAGCGTTATAAGTCCCGATTCGATAGACGGCGGTATTCCCGAGCCCGAGGAAAACGGAAAAACCTTCCAAGAAAACGCTTTGATTAAGGCACGTTCTGCTTGTGAAAGTTCAGGCTTTCCTGCCATTGCCGACGATTCGGGACTTTGTGTTGATGCTTTGAACGGTGCGCCCGGTATTTATTCGGCAAGATTTGCCGGTACAGGTGACGATGATGATAACAACAAGCTTTTGTTAGAAAAGCTTAAAAATGTCAAAGGAGAGGACAGAGCGGCACACTTCGTTTCGTGCATTGCCTGTGTTTTTCCTGACGGACGTGAGTTTACCGTTACGGGCAAGTGCTTCGGCTTTATTAGTACTGAGCCTCAAGGTGACGGCGGTTTCGGATATGACCCGTTGTTTATATCCGAAAATGGCAGTTTCGGTGAACTGACACCTGAAGAAAAGGATAAAATAAGCCACAGAGCAAAATCAATGGCTTTGTTTAAAGAAAAAATTAAGGACTATATTTAAAGATAGGGGATTTATATGCTTAACAGCAGACAAAGAGCTCAATTAAGAGGTATGGCTAACGAGCTTATCGCTATATTTCAGGTTGGCAAAAGCGGTATCGGTGAGCAGCTCATAAAACAGGTTGACGAGGCTTTAGAGGCAAGAGAGCTTATTAAGCTTTCGGTACTTGAAACTTCACCTGTAAAGGCAAGAGAATGTGCTGATACCTTGTCACTTGCAACCAACAGTGATGTTGTGCAGGTTATTGGTTCAAAGTTTATTTTATATAGAAGAAGTAAAGAAAACAAAAAAATCGTGCTGGTAAAATGATGAAAACAGTATTTTTTGGCGGCACCTTTAATCCGCCTCATAATGCGCACAGAATAATGTTGGAAATTGCCTCTAAATTAGATGATGTCGAAAAAATATTGGTGGTTCCCACCAACATTCCGCCGCACAAAACCGTCGAGGGCTTTTGCGCTTCGTTTAAAGACCGACTTAATATGTGCCGTCTTTTGTGTGAGGGTGTTGAAAACGCTGAAATTTCAGATGTTGAGTTTGAAAGGCAGGGCAAAAGCTACACCTTTGATACTATCAACATTTTGAAGGAAAAATATCCGAAAATAGCAATACTTATCGGCGGAGATATGATGTCAAGCTTTGATACGTGGTATAATTATAAAGAATTGCTGAAAATGGTTGAAATTTTAGCGGTAAGGCGTAAAGGCATCTCTGATTCAGAGTTTGACGATATGGTCGAAAGACTGTTGAATGAGGGTGGTAATATTACGGTTTTGGATGCCGATTTACCCGAAATATCATCAACCGAGATAAGAGATAATCTTGCTTGTAATAATTACGGCAATTTAAGCTCTCTTGTGCCGACAAATATTATGCAATATATAAGCCAAAACGGTCTTTATCGGGAGTGATTAAATGGAAATTTGCGAATACAAACAGCTGCTAAAGCAAATGTTGTCCGAAAAGCGATATAATCACTCGTTGTGTGTCGCCGACGAGGCAAAACGATTGGCCTTAAAATATGGCGCAAATCCCGATGATATGTACCTTGCAGGCTTGCTTCATGACATAACGAAATATATGCCGGACGAAGAACAGTTGAAATTGTTTGAAAAGTTTGGTATAATGCTTACCAATGTCGAAATGGCATCTCCTCAAATATGGCATGCTGTTTCGGGTGCGCTATACGTAAAGCACGAATTGAAAATAGAAAATGACGACATTGTTTCGGCAATACGCTATCACACTACCGCAAAGGCTGATATGTCGCTTTGCGAAAAAATTATTTACGTTGCCGATTTAACGTCGGCAGACAGAAACTATCCCGATGTAGCAGAAATTCGTGAAAAATCAAACAAAAGCTTGGAAGAAACAATGATGGCAATTTTGAAATTTACCATTGGTAATCTTTCGGGCAAAAATAAACTTATTCATCCGGATACAATAAATGCATATAACTATTTGTGCTTGGAAGAAAAAGAATAGGAGAATTTTATGGAATCCTTTGAAATGCTTACAGTTGCGGCTAACGCATTGAATAATAAAAAGGCAAGAGAGCTTGCGGCAATAAAAATTGACAGTGTGTCTGATTTGGCGGATTATTTTTTGATCTGTACCGCCACATCAAATACACACGTACGCGCTCTTGCTGATGAGGTCGAAGAAAAGTTAAAGGCAGTAGGAGTATTACCCGATCATATTGAGGGACGTAGCTCGGACTGGATTTTGCTTGATTATGGCTCTTTGGTCGTTCACGTTTTCGGTAGACAGTCGAGAGAGTTTTATTCACTCGACAGAATGTGGAACGACGGCGAACAGATTGATTTAGAGCAGATTTTAGAGTCTGCTATGGAGGAATAGTTGTGAAATACGATTTTAAACAGGTAGAAGAAAAATGGCAAAAAATATGGGATGAAAAGCAGGCTTTTGTTTGCTCTGAGGACACATCGAAGCCCAAATTTTACGGTCTCGTTGAATTCCCGTATCCGAGCGGAGCAGGTATGCACGTCGGTCATATCAAGGCATATTCGGGTCTTGAGGTGATTTCTCGTAAAAGAAGAATGCAGGGCTATAACGTCCTTTTCCCGATAGGTTTTGACGCATACGGTTTGCCTACTGAAAACTATGCTATCAAAACGGGTATTCATCCCCGTCAGGTTACCGATATTAACATTGAAAAATTCACTTCACAGCTTCGCCGCGTAGGTTTTTCGTTCGACTGGACTAAAACGGTTGACACTACCGAAGAGGGTTATTATAAGTGGACACAGTGGATATTCTTAAAGCTGTTTGAAAACGGACTTGTTTTCCGTGACCAAGCGCTTGTAAACTACTGCCCGAGCTGTAAGGTCGTTCTATCTAATGAGGACTCACAGGGCGGTAAATGTGATATTTGCCATAACGATATTATTCAGAAATCCAAGGACGTTTGGTATTTGCGTATAACTGAGTATGCCGATAAGCTTTTGCAGGGATTGGAAAAGGTCGAATATCCCGAAAATATCAAGCTGCAGCAGAAAAACTGGATAGGCAAATCGGTTGGTGCTTATGTTGATTTCGGTGTTAAAGAGGTAGACGAAAAGCTTCGCGTTTATACAACAAGATGCGATACTCTCTTTGGTGTAACCTTTATGGTTATAGCACCCGAGCATCCGATGATACAAAAATATCGCGACCAAATTTCAAACATAGCCGAGTTAGATGCTTATAAGGAAGAGTGCGCTAAAAAGACCGAATTTGAACGTACACAACTCGTAAAAGATAAAACTGGTGTAAAAATCGAAGGCCTTACCGGTATTAATCCGGTAAATAAAAAGGAAATTCCGATTTACATATCCGACTATGTAATGATGGGTTACGGCACAGGCGCCATTATGGCTGTTCCTGCACACGACCAGCGTGACTATGAATTTGCCAAGAAATTCTCGATAGACATTATTGAGGTTATCAAGGGCGGCGATATCGCGGTTGAGGCATATACCGGTGACGGTGAAATGGTTAATTCTGAGTTTTTAAATGGATTTACCAACAAAAAAGACTCTATTGATAAAATGCTCGAGTTTATTAAAGAAAAGGGTATAGGCGAAAAGGGCGTTCAGTATAAGATGAAGGACTGGGCGTTTAACCGTCAAAGATATTGGGGAGAGCCCATTCCGATAGTACACTGTCAGAAGTGTGGCATGGTACCCGTTCCGTATGACGAGTTACCGTTAAAACTTCCCACCGTTGAGAATTTTGCTCCCGGCGAGGGTGGCGAAAGCCCGTTGGCTAAAATTGAGTCATTTGTTAATTGCAAGTGTCCCAAATGCGGTGGCGATGCCAAGCGTGAAACCGATACTATGCCTCAGTGGGCAGGTTCATCGTGGTATTTCTTGCGCTATATCGACCCTCATAATAGCGAGGTTTTTGCAGATAAAGATAAATTAAAATATTGGTTGCCGGTTGATTGGTATAACGGCGGCATGGAACACGTAACACGTCACCTTATTTATTCACGCTTCTGGCACAAGTTCCTTTACGATATTGGTGAGGTGCCGACCGAGGAGCCTTATGCCAAGCGTTCTGCACAAGGTCTTATCTTAGGTGAAGATGGCGAAAAGATGAGTAAGTCAAAGGGTAACGTTGTTGACCCTAACGATGTTGTTGATATGTTTGGCGCCGATGTTTTGCGTGTGTATATACTCTTTATGGGTGACTACGGAATGGCAGCACCTTGGAGTGACAGCAGTGTTAAGGGCTGTAAGCGCTTCCTTGAAAGAGTAGCAGATTTGGCTGCTATCGCTAACGGTAATGGCGCAACTAAAGAACTCGAAAGCTTGTTCCATAAAACAATCAAAAAGGTTACTAACGATATAGAGGAAATGAAGTTTAATACAGCTATCGCATCAATGATGACTTTGCTTAACGAGGTTCATTCTCATGGTAGCCTTACGGTTGACGAGCTAAAGAGCTTCTTGTTAATGCTTTGTCCGTTTGCACCGCACTTATGTGAAGAAATGTGGCACAATTTGGGTGAAGCCGAGCTTTGTTCACTGTCACAGTGGCCTGAATACGATGAAGCCAAAACGGTTGATTCTACTGTAGAAATCGTTGTTCAGATAAACGGTAAGGTTAAAACAAAGCTCAATATTGCTGCAGATATTTCAGCAGAAGATGCAATAAAAACTGCAAAAGCAGATGACAAAATCGCGGCAGAAATCGATGGAAAAACAGTAGTTAAAGAAATTTATGTACCCAAAAAGCTCGTTAATATTGTTGTTCGCTAAAACAAGCAAAATAATACTTGACAGAGTCATATATTGTGGTGTATAATTATTAAAAATGTTTAAATACCCCTGCTATCAGGCAAAGGGAGGGAATATAAAGTGAGCCAAGTTCGTGTAAAAGAGAATGAATCGCTTGAAAATGCACTCAGACGTTTTAAAAGACAAACTCAGAAAGACGGAGTTATTCAGGAAGTCCGTAAGAGAGAGCATTATGAGAAGCCTTCTGTAAAGCGTAAGAAGAAATCGGAAGCAGCCCGCAAACGTAAATTCCGCTGATTAGGCAAAATTAAAGAAGCGACCGGATGC
>JAZRNK010000051.1:0-26734 GCA_045648145.1 Acutalibacteraceae bacterium
TCAAGCTGAACACTGATACCGGTTTCATATGTAAACGAGTCTTGAATAAGATTACTTAAAACCTGACATTGATCTCGTCCCCAGTTTACCCAGATACGAACATTGCCTTTAGCGTCGGCTGCGGCAGAACCGCCGATTGTACTGAAATCGTCACTAAACGAAGCGAAGAAACGCTTTACCTCAAACACGAGTGTGGTCCAGAAACCTGCATGATTATCAACATGCTCTTTTTCAGGAGCAACAAGCTGGAACTGGTCAAGGCTCAACGGCATGTTCTTCATTTCATAGAGCCAAGAACAAACGGTTGTATAGTTAGTATAATAGTCAGCTACATACTCCTGAGCTGTGTACTGGTTATCATGCATTTCCTTAAGAACACGAGCCATGTTTTTAAGAGCAGAAACATAGCTACTGCTTCTGTCACCTGAAATTGCCTTCATCTGATCAACAAGAGCATTCAAGTCATCATAGCAGGTCTGTAAGGTTTCCAAGAAATTAGGAATCTGTCTGAAAAGGTCGTAGTCACGGTTCGGGTCGGGGCTATCACTTGTTATCATAACGATATCAATATATGTATCACCGATAACGTCAGTAATTCTGCTAAGTTCTGAATAGAACGGCGCAGTTTCGCCCAAGGTAACATTCATTGTGAGGGTATGAGTGCCCTCTGTAAGATAGAATAAATAAGGCTCTTCTTTTGTGCCAAACTCATAGAAGGTCCAGCCTGTGCAATAGTCAAAACGCATATTGTCGCACTCTTTAAACGGAGTTTCACCGTCTATTTGGAGAGTACGATAGGTAAAGCCGTCGATAACGGCCGACTGCTTATAATTAAAGCCTAATCTGTATAAACCGTCAGCAGGAACCTTAACAACCCATGTAAGCGAATCGCCGGGGGTCGCCCAATTAGAGCTACCAATATAGTTAAGTGAAGATTTAACAGGGCTACTCGGCTTAACGTCAGGTGAGCTATTATCAGCTTTAGAAACGATAGAGTTGGTTGACTTCAACCAAGCATCTTCGCCTTCAACTTCGATTGCATCACCGGTATATTTCTGAGCGTTTGCATATTTAGCCGCATAATCTTTATAAGAAATAGCGTCAGTAGGTGCCTTTAAAATTATATTAGCAAGGGCGAAAGGCTCAAATTCAGATGATAATGTAATATTGTGTATGCCTTTTGAAAGGAAAATCTTATACGGTTCAGCAATAACACCAACCGGGTCAACGGCATAGGCTGTCATAAACTCGCCGTACTCTACCTGCTCGGGAGTAAGCTCATTTCCAAGTGTATCAACACGAATACCGCCGTTAGGTTTGTCAAACGAAGAGCCGCCATTAATGAAATATCTGGGAAGCTTAAATCCGTCCAAGCCAGCATAAAGCGTCTTGCCATCAATTAAAACGCCAAGCTCGACAGGGTTAGTACTGGATTTATCATCGTCAGCATTTTCATTGCTGCCGGTTTTGTCAAGCGGAAGATATTCAAACTGTAAATTATAAATTCCGTCTTCCAAAATCTCAACAACGTATGTAACAGAACCACGCTGTTTAAACGTGTTATCGTCGCGCCATACAAGACAGTTTGTAGACACCTTCTCGTTAGTTACGGGGTTTTTAAGAACCTCGTAAATTTTTTCGGAAAGAACGCTTTTTACAGTTTCTCCGTCATTAAACTCACAGTCCTTAGCCTCTGTGTAGCTAAGCGGATTGATAATAACGTCTTCCTTAGCATACTTGTACTGTGAGATAGAGGTAAGATACTTCTCGTACTCACCGGCAACAGAAGTACCGGCGGTTTTTGAAGATTCTGTACTCGGATTGTCTAAAACCTCTTCTGCACTGGCAGAAAACGGCACTGCAAACAATGATACCAACATTGCAACAGTAACTATCCATCCCAGCAGTCGAATTCTTGCAGATTTCATTTTTTCACCTTCAAATTAGTATTCAAACAATGCCCTTGCCTGAGCAACAAAGTGTATTCTTGCAGAATTACCCACTTTGCATAATGTTCTATGTTGTATTATCCTACAATTTCACCGTTTTGTCAACACGATTTTGTCAATTTTTCACTAAAACAATCAAATATTTTTTATTTTTTACACCAAGTCTTATATGCAAATTTACTTATATTGGATATATATACATTATCTTGTTGTCATATTGCACAAATACACAATATAATGAGTGATTCAAAAAACGCTGCTTTATGTAATGTAAAGTGTTTATTTTTGCCGCATTACCTTTAATATTCTATGCTCAATAAAAGCGTTAAATAATCTATTGACAAAAATTTTAAGACAAGCGTTTTTGAATATAAAAAACCGCCAACGGTTATAAAACCGTTGGCGGAAAAATTAGCAATTCGGCTGATTATTTACCGTAAAGCTCCTCAAGCTTCTCAAGGTGTGCTCTTGAAGCCTTTGCCTGCTCGGCAGCCTTATCAAAGAGCTCCTCTGCGCGTTCGGGGAAAGAACGTGTAAGCGATGAGTAACGAGCTTCGCCAAGGATGAACTCCTTATAATCGGCAGTTGCAGGCTTGTTATCAATCGAGAACGGATTCTTACCCTCTGCTTTAAGTGCAGGATTGAAGCGGAACATATTCCAGTAGCCGCACTCAACAGCCTTCTTCATTTCGTTCTGGCAGTTTACCATACCACCCTTAATGCTGTGCATTTCACAAGGTGAGTAAGCGATAATAATTGAAGGACCGTTATATGCTTCGGCTTCCTTAATAGCCTTCAATGTCTGATTCTGGTCAGCGCCCATGGCAATTTGTGCTACGTATACGTAACCGTAAGACATTGCGATTTCTGCAAGGCTCTTCTTGGAGATTGCTTTACCTGCTGCAGCAAACTGTGCAACCTGGCCAATCTGAGAAGCCTTAGATGCCTGACCACCGGTGTTAGAGTAAACCTCGGTATCGAATACCATAATGTTTACATCCTCACCAGCAGCGAGAACGTGGTCAACACCGCCGAAGCCGATGTCGTATGCCCAACCGTCACCACCGAAGATCCATACAGACTTCTTGGAAAGGAATTCCTTCTCGGCAAGAATTGCAGGAGCGGTAGGACAACCTTGAGCAGCAGCCTTTTCAAGCTCTGCTACGAGAACCTCGGTAGCCTTCTGGTTAGCTTCACCGTCATTTTTAGTTGCAACAAAGTTCTCAACAGCTGCCTTGAACTCTGCAGAAGCCTTATCAGACTCTGCCATCTCGGCAACCTGAGCGATAAGTCTTTCACGAACAGCCTTCTGTCCAAGATACATACCAAAGCCGTGCTCTGCGTTATCCTCAAAGAGTGAGTTTGCCCAAGCAGGACCGTGGCCTTCCTTGTTAACGGTGTACGGAGAAGTAGCAGCAGGGCCACCCCAAATAGACGAACAACCGGTGGCATTAGAAATATACATTCTGTCACCAAACAACTGGGTAACAAGACGTGCGTAAGCGGTTTCTGCACAACCTGCGCAAGAGCCCGAGAACTCTAACAACGGACGCTTGTACTGAGAAGCAATAACGTTTGCATTTGAAGCAACGCCCTCTTTCTCGGTAACAACGTCTACGCAGTAGTTGAATACTTCCTGCTCTGCAAGCTGTGACTCGCGAGAAACCATCTTGAGTGAGTTTGTAGGACAAACACCGATACATACGCCACAACCCATACAATCCATCGGAGAAACAGCGAGGGTGTAGGTGTATTCGGTTCTAACGATAGGCTTAGGAGCCTTTTTGGTCTGTGCGGGTGCATTAGCAACCTCTTCTGCATCAAGAGCAAAAGGACGGATTGTAGCGTGCGGACATACGTAAGCACACTTATTACACTTAGCACAGGTATCAGGATTCCATTCAGGAACCAAAACAGCAACGCCGCGCTTCTCATAAGCTGCAGCGCCCTGCTCAAAGGTACCGTCTGCATGGTCTACGAAAGCAGATACAGGCAGGCTGTCGCCATCCATAAGAGCAACCGGCTTCATGATGCCGTCAACCATCTTAACGAGCTTTTCTCTACCAACTGACTTGTCAGCTGCTACATCGTCAGTAGCGTTTGCCCAAGCTGCAGGAACATCAATCTTAACGAAAGCTGTTGCACCGGCGTCGATAGCCTTCTCGTTCATCTCAACGATTTCTTTACCCTTCTTCATGAACTTCTGTGCTTTTTCCTTCATGTAGCCGATAGCCTCTTCCTTAGGAAGAACGTTAGAAAGAGCAAAGAAAGCAGACTGAAGAACAGTATTGGTACGCTTACCAAGACCGATTTGTGCAGCAAGGTCAATAGCGTTAACGGTGTAAAGCTGAATATTGTTATTAGCAATATATCTCTTAGCTTCAGCAGGCATATGCTGGTCTAACTCCTCAGGAGTCCACTGACAGTTAATGAGGAATACACCACCCGGCTTAACGTCGTTAACCATCTTGTAACCCTTAATTACGTAAGAGGGGTTGTGACAAGCAACGAAGTCTGCCTTGTTGATGTAGTACGGGCTCTTAATGGGCTTGTCGCCGAAACGAAGGTGGCTGATGGTAATACCGCCGGTCTTCTTAGAGTCGTACTGGAAGTATGCCTGAACATACTTATCGGTATGGTCACCGATAATCTTGATAGAGTCTTTGTTAGCACCAACAGTACCGTCGCCGCCGAGACCCCAGAACTTACATTCCTTGGTGCCTTCTGCTGCGGTGTTGGGAGCAGGCTTCTCATCAAGTGAAAGATGTGTAACATCATCGTTAATGCCCACTGTGAAGTGAGCCTTGGGCTCGTCCTTCTTGAGCTCATCATATACAGCAAAAATGCTGGAAGGAGGAGTATCCTTAGAACCGAGACCATAACGACCGCCGATAACCTTTGCGCTTCTGCCGGTAGCAGCAAGAGCAGCTACAACGTCGAGGTACAAAGGCTCACCGAGAGAGCCGGGCTCTTTAGTTCTGTCAAGAACAGCAATCCTCTTAACGGTTGCAGGAATAGCCTCAGCAAGCTTTTCAGCAACAAAAGGTCTGTAAAGACGAACCTTAACAAGACCAACCTTCTCACCTGCTGCTGTCATATAATCGATAACCTCTTCTGCAACGTCACAGATAGAGCCCATAGCGATAATAATGTTTTCAGCGTCGGGAGCACCGTAGTAGTTAAAGAGTTTATAGTCAGTGCCAATTTTGGCATTAACCTTATCCATATACTCTTCTACGATTGCGGGAAGCTTCTCGTAATATTCGTTACATGCTTCTCTGTGCTGGAAGAAGATATCACCGTTTTCGTGTGAACCACGCATTACAGGACGCTCAGGATTTAAAGCTCTCTTTCTGAAAGCATCAACTGCGTCCATATCACACATTTCCTTAAGGTCTGCGTAATCCCAAACCTCAATCTTCTGAATTTCGTGTGAAGTACGGAAACCGTCAAAGAAGTTAATGAAAGGAACACGGCCCTTATTGGTTGCAAGGTGAGCAACGGCGCCGAGGTCCATAACTTCCTGAGTATTTGTTTCTGCAAGCATAGCAAAACCGGTCTGACGGCAGGCATAAACGTCGGAATGATCACCGAAAATGTTAAGAGCCTGAGAAGCTACGCAACGTGCAGAAACGTGGAAAACGCTGGGAAGTAATTCACCTGCGATTTTGTACATGTTGGGTATCATAAGAAGAAGACCCTGTGATGCAGTGTAGGTGGTGGTAAGTGCACCGGCGTTAAGTGAGCCGTGAACGGTACCTGCAGCACCTGCTTCTGACTGCATTTCGGAAACCTTAACAGTTGTTCCGAAAATGTTTTTGAGGCCCTGAGCTGACCACATATCTACATAGTCTGCCATTGGGCTGGACGGTGTAATAGGATAAATACCGGCAACTTCTGTGAATGCATAAGACACATGAGCTGCGGCGTTATTACCGTCCATAGTTTTCATTTTTCTTGCCATGGAATAAGTTCCTCCTTATATGAATTATATTCTACCGAAATATATAGGTATATGCAAACTAAGCTCAAGCTTGTCCGCGTACACAGTTATAATAACACTTTTAAACCTTTAAGTAAATAGTAATTGTTAAAAAAATCTCAAAATTTTTATTGGTTTTATAGTAAATTATGCCCTATTTTGTATTATTTTCACTCTTTTTGTGTCGTTTTTTCTGCCAAGGTCATCTCTTTTAGCACCTTTATGGTGATAGGCACCGCCATAACAAACGCAAAAATGTCGGCAGCAGGCTGTGCCAACTGTACTCCCAAAAGTCCAAGGATGAGTGGCAACAACAAAACCGCAGGGATAAACATAAGACCGTTTCTGGCGACTGCAAGTAGCGTAGCGCTAACTACCCTACCCATCGTCTGCACCATCATATTACTCATAACCACCCACGACATAAGCGGAAACGTGATAACCTGTAAACGCATAGCTCTTGTTCCGATTTCTAAAGCAACGGCGTCATTGCCTCTGAAAAGGCTAACTATGTCACCTGCAAAAATGTATGCAGGGATAGCGATTATTATAAGCAAGGCAAACGCGAATTTACAGCAAAAATAAAACGCTTTTTTAACACGTTCATAAAGCTTTGCGCCGTAATTAAAGCCGCAAACAGGTTGGAAGCCTTGGCCGAAGCCAATAAGAGTTGATGCCGCAAACATCATTATTTTTGAAACAACCGTCATAGCCGCAACAGCTGACGTGCCGGCAGTTTCAAGTCCGCCGTATGCAACAACACCATAGATACCCGCCATATTATTAAGACAGGCGGTTGACACGCTTGAAAGCCCCTGTCTGCCAAGCGAGGGCAGACCGCCACGACAAATTTCAGTTATTGACTCTTTATCGGCCTTAAGATTTTTAAACCTTATCTTGACACAGTCACTGCGTTCTACACCGACAAGCAGCAAAATCAAGCTGACGGTCTGACCGATTACGGTTGCCAAAGCGGCACCGAAAACCTCCATATCAAAGACAAGTATAAACAACGCGTCCAAGCCAACGTTAATCACGGCGCCTGCCGAAATGCCCACCATAGCATAGGTTGCGTTGCCCTGAAAACGCATTTGATTATTAAGCACTAATGACGCCATCGTAATAGGGGCACCCACCAAAATTAAACGCATATAATCAACGGTATAGCCTAAAAACTGCTCGTTAGCGCCGAGCAACAACGCCAATGGCTCGGCAAAAAGCTGACCTAATGCCATTATTGCTAAACCGACTATTATTGAATAATAAAAGCCCGCCGATGCGATTTTTTGAGCCGAATGTGTATCATGCTTACCTAACGCTCTCGAAATATAATTGCCCGAACCATGACCAAAAAAGAAACCGAAGGCTTGAATTATAGCCATTAACGACAGTACGACACCTACTGCCGCCTGTGCCTGTGTCTGCATTGCCGCCATTATTTCAACCGGCTTGCCTGCGCCTATTTTACCGACAAAGTATGTGTCCGCCATATTATAAAACGTGGTAACAAGCATACTTATAATGGTGGGTACAGCCAATTTTAAGACCAGTTTTTCAACCGGCTCGGTGGTCATTTTTATAAACTTTTGCTCTTGTGAGTTCAAGTCCATATATACGTTACACTTCCTCTAATTTTGCTCCAAGCTCTTCCCAATAAAGCATTAATTCTTCCAACTGTGTGCTTAATTTATCTGCTTTGCTTGTAAGCTCGGTCACCTTTTCATAATCACTTGCCGTTTCTTCCTTTAAAAGCTCCAAATTTATCCGTTCAAGCTCTTTTTCGGTATCGGCAATTTGTTGTTCGCATTTTGCAAAGGCAGTTTTAAGCTTTCGTTGCTCGGACGCCTGCTGTTTTTTCTCTAAATAACTCTTTTTTGCTTGAGAGTCGGTCTTTACAACCACGCTTTTTTCTTGCGGTTGTTTTACGGCAAGATAATCGTCATAATTACCCTGCACCTGCTTTAACCTACTGCCCTCAAAATACATAATTGAGGTGGCAAGTCGGTTAATAAAATATCGGTCGTGAGAAACACAAATCAACGTACCGTCAAAGCCGTCCAACGACTCCTCTAAAATTTCTCTCGATTCAAGGTCCAAATGGTTGGTCGGCTCGTCAAGCAATAATAGATTATTGTTTTTTAGCATCAACCGGCAAAGAGCGACCCTTGCTCTCTCACCGCCTGAAAGGGTTTCAATAGGCGAAAAAACATCGTCGCCTTTGAAAAGAAAGAGCGATAAAGCGCTACGGATTGCCGTATCCGAAAGCTTTGGAAAATCATCCCTTAACTGACCGAAAATTGTCTTGTTTAAATCTAAATTTCGTTGATGCTGGTCGAAAAAGCCTACCGAAACTCCGGTTCCGTATTCTACGATGCTACGGTCGAGCAGTTGTTTTAAAAGGGTGGTTTTGCCGCAACCGTTAGGGCCGATTATAAAAAGCCGTTGACCTCTGTTAAGGGTTAAGGAAACGTCTTTATAAAGCTCCTTTTCGTCATACGATACCGACAAATTTTCGGCGTTGAGCACCCTGTCTCCGCTACGGACTGCCGATGAAAACGAAAGCGTTATGTTTTGCTTTTCACTGTCAGGAATTTCGAGTCCTTCAAGCATTCTGTCAATCATTTTCTGCTTGCTTTCGGCAGTTTTTATGTTCTTTTCTCTGTTCCAACGGCGCTGCTGTTCAATAATACGTTCGATACGCTCAACCTCACGCATAGTGTTGTCGTAATTGCGCTGAACGGACAGCTTCCGTTCTTCTTTAACCTTGCAATACTTTGTGTAATTGCCATTGCAGGAATAAAGCTTATGATTGTCAATTTCAAATATTTTGGTCGCTACACGGTCAAGAAAATAACGGTCATGCGAAATTATCATGACCGCGCTCTTGCAAGACTTGATATACCCATCCAACCACTCGATAGAATCAATATCCAGATGGTTGGTCGGCTCATCAAGTAAAATCACATCGGGTTGAGTCAGCAACAGCTTGCAAAGCTCGATTTTGGAACGCTGACCGCCCGAAAGTGATGAAATATATAAATTTTGTTCCTCGGGTGAAAAACCCAAACCTAAAAGAGCAGCTTTTGTACGCGACACGTAAGTCAAACCGCCATTCTTTTCAAACTGCTCACGGCATTTGTTTTGCTTTTCTATCATAGCCTCATCATAAGAGGTTTCGAGCATTAAATTTATTTCCTCAAGCTCTTTTTCAAGCTTGATAAGCGGCTCAAAAACCGAAAGAGCCTCGTAAAATGCCGTTTTTTGTGAACCCGCGCAAGCGTGCTGATTAAGTACGCCCACCGAAATGCCGCTTTTACGAACAACGCCACCTGCGTCGCACTGCTCTTCGCCTGAAATAAGCTTGAAAAGCGTAGTTTTTCCACAACCGTTTGAACCGACAAGACCGATAATATCGCCCTGTTCTATTTCAAACCCTACATCACGGAAAAGCAGGTTATCACCAAAGCTTTTCGAAAGACCGTTGGCACTAATAAGCATGGTTTTCCCTGCTCTCCTTTCGTAATAATTAATGTTAATACAATTATATAAGGTCGGCTACATCCAGAACGAGTCGCTCGGTCTTTTCCCAACCTAAACACGGGTCGGTGATGGATTTACCAAATACACCCTCGCCAATTTTCTGACAACCATCCTCTAAATAGCTTTCTATCATAAAGCCCTTGACCAGCTTTTTGATGTTATCGTTGTGACGGCAGCTATGCAAAACCTCTTTACAAATGCGAATTTGCTCTAAATACTGCTTACCCGAATTCGAATGGTTTGTATCAACTATCAAGGCCATATTATTAAGCTGACGCTCGGCATATGCCTCGTAAAGTGAATTAAGGTCCTCAAAATGATAGTTCGGCGAAGAATGACCCTTACTGTCAACATATCCACGCAAAATTGCGTGTGTCAACGGGTTGCCGTCGGTGGTTACCTCACAGCCACGATAAATAAAGGTCTGAGGATGCTGTGCGGCGGTAATTGAGTTAAGCATAACCGACAAGTCACCACTTGTGGGGTTTTTCATGCCGACAGGTATGTCAATTCCACTCGATACAAGTCGATGCTGCTGGTTTTCTACCGAACGGGCGCCAACTGCAACGTACGACAAAACGTCCTGCAAATAGCTGTAATTTTCAGGATAAAGCATTTCGTCTGCAGCAGAAAGACCTGTTTCGCTCATAGCCTTAATGTGCAAATGTCTTATAGTCAACAAGCCTTTGAGCATATCGGGCTTGTCGTCAGGGTTAGGCTGATGCACCATTCCCTTATAGCCATCACCCGTTGTTCTGGGCTTATTGGTATAAATTCTCGGTATAATAACAATTTTATCCTTCACCTTTTCCTGCAACAAAGCAAGACGGTGAATATACTCTAAAACCGGTTCCTCTCGGTCGGCAGAGCACGGACCGATAATAAGCAAGAGACGGCTGTCCTCACCACGAAAAACCTTAGCAATTTCACGGTCACGAAGCTCTTTTGCCTTTAAAACCTCCTGCGATACCGGCAACTGCTGTTTTATTTCTTCAGGCTGCGGTAACGTTCTTTCGTTCACAACTGACATAACTATTCCTCCAAAGCGGCACTGAAAATTTGTGCCAATCTTTAAAATATTAAAATTTCATTATATTGTAACACATCATTTTTAATTTTTAAAGTGTTTGCATAAAAATATTGCAAAAAATATCGCGTTTTGTAACCTTACATCAATAATATGTAACAATTTGTTAATTGAAATTACCATTGTTTTTTGTTACAATGGCTTTGGCAGTTTGTTTGTTTTTTATTATAATGAGGGATGAATTATGAAATTTAAAGCCGGTGTTATGGCGGTGTTTAATAAAATTAAATCTATGCACGTCTTCCTTGATAAACACGCGTGGTTACAGTGTATAATTATTGGCGTTGTCATCAACCTTGCGGTTGAATCACTGTCCCGCCACTCGCTTTTAAGTGGGCTATCGCATATGGTGACCAACCCCTTAGTCTTTTTGTTTAACGCGCTTATTATAATGTGTGTTATGTCCATCTGCTCACTTTTTAAGCATCGGTATTTCTTTTATCTGTTCTTTATGTGCCTTTGGTTAGGCTTTGGTATCGGCAACTGTGTACTACTTACGATGCGCGTTACTCCTTTGGAATGGGCTGATTTGCAGGTAGTAAAGCTGAGCATTATTCAAATATATCTCAATATGTTTGAAATCATTTTGATAGTTGCTATTATTCTTGCCGCCATTGCCGGACTTGTTGTTTTCTTTATTAAAATACCGAAAACCAAGGTAAACTATTTAAAAAACATTGTGGCTACCGTCACGTTTTCTGTGGCGCTTATTTCAAGTCTTGTTGTTTTCAGAAGCAACAATATTCTTTTATCGGAACACGTTAAAAATCTTGCCAACGCCTATAAGGATTACGGCTTTAACTACTGCTTTATGTGTAGTATGCTTGATTTAGGTATAGATAAACCATCACAGTATGACCAAAATGACGTAAATAAAATTGTTGACACAATTGAAAACGCCGCCGACTCAAACACAGCGGTTAAAAACGCCGCCACCTCACACGGTGAAGAAAAACCAAACATAATCTTCTTGCAGCTTGAAACCTTTTTTGACGTTAATCATCTGTCAAGCATACGGTTCTCTGAAAATCCGTTGCCAAACTTTACACGACTGCAAAAGGAATATACCTGCGGTTACCTTTCGGTACCGTCGATTGGCGCAGGTACGGCCAACACCGAATTTGAGGTTATTTCGGGAATGTCGCTTGAGTATTTTGGCGTAGGTGAATATCCATATAAAACGATATTGCAAAGCAACCCGAGTGAAAGTATGTGCTACGGCCTTAACTCTTTGGGATATACGAGTCATGCCATACACAACAACACCGCCGCCTTTTATGACAGAAACAAGGTTTTTGCCAATCTCGGCTTTAATACATTTACATCTATAGAATATATGCACGACGTGGAATTTACCCCGTCCGGATGGGCAAAAGACGATGTCCTTATTTCCTGCATAAGCGACGCTTTGAATTCAACTGATGGTTCCGACCTTGTTTACACAATAACAGTACAAAGTCACGGTAAATATCCGTCGGATTATACCGAAGAAATGCCTATCAGTGTAAGCGGCATTGCCGATGAAGACACACGAAAATCCTTTGAATATTACATTAACGAGCTTAATCAGGTTGACAAATTTGTGGGTGAGCTTTTAGAAGAGCTTGAACGCCGCGATGAAAAAACCGTAGTAGTAATGTACGGCGACCACTTGCCCAGCTTTGAAATTTCTGAAAGCGACCTTGAAAACGGCGACCTTTTCCAGACCGAATACGTTATTTGGGATAACTTCGGCCTTGTTAAAAGAGATGAGGATTTAACCGCCTACCGTCTTGCCTCTACCGTTTTGGGTAAAATCGGTGTTGATAACGGCCTTATTACCAAGCTTCATCAAAATTTCTACGGTGATGAAAGCTATGAAAAATGGCTTGAGGTACTTCAGTACGATATGCTTTACGGCGAAAAGTTTGCCTTTGGCGGTCAGGATAGCTATCCATATAAAACTACCGAGCTTCAGATGGGCGTCAACGAAATTTCTGTTTCGGAGGTTTTACCAAGCGAAAACTCGGAACAAACCAAAATAACGGGCAAAAACTTCACAAATTACAGCAAAGTGTTTATCAACGACCGCGAGGTAGATACTATCTGGCTTGACAGTAATACACTCCAAATTTCCGATGCAATATTAAAAGCCGGAGACCGAATTTCCGTCGGTCAGGTTGACAAAGAGCATACTGTTTTAAGTACCGGCAAATCATATATTATAGGCGGAACGGAAGAGTACCCCGTAATATCGGTTGACTCTAGTAACATTATTTATAAAAAACAGGGTTTAAAAACATCAACCGCCATCGCCATAATTACCGCTTCGCTTGCGGTTATATCGTTGTGCGGTGTGTTTGGATTTATAGTAATAAAACGAAAAAAATTGGCTCGTAATACACAAAAATAACTAAAGGGAGGGTGCGGCTTGAAGCAAAAATTCAGTGTTTCGGGTATGTATTGCGCCGCTTGCTCGGCAAGAGTAAAAAAATGCGTATCTGAATTAGACGGCGTCATAAGTGCCGACGTAAACCTTATTTCCGGCGCGATGACAGTGGAATACAACCCCGAGCTGCAAACCTTTGACAGCATTTGCGACAGTGTCAATGCGCTCGGCTATAACGCAGGCGAATACGTTTATAAAAATGTGGCTTCACAAACACATCTTAAAGAACTGAGTTCTGTGAAAAAACGGCTTATAGCATCAATTATATTACTTGTGGTGCTTATGTTCTTTTCTATGCAGCACATGTTTGGCTATCCCCTGCCGTCAATGTTTGAAAACGCACTTGTAATGACCGCAACACAGCTTGCTCTTACAATACCCGTTATTGTTCTTAATTTCGGCTATTTTACAAGGGGCTTTAAAAACCTTGTGAAGCTTGCACCCAATATGGACTCTTTAATTGCCTTGGGCGCTTCGGCATCGTTTATATACAGTCTTGTGATTTTTGTTGAAATGCTGATTTCACACTTTACAAGCACCCATTCCTTAACGCACGGCCACCTTTATTTTGAGTCGGCGGCCATGATTTTAACCTTGGTTTCACTCGGTAAATACCTTGAAGCAAAAGGCAAAAACAAAACAGGTGAAGCAGTAGAACGTTTAATGGGACTAACCCCTAAAACTGCCGTTATTCTTGACAACGGTAACGAAAAAAGCGTACCTGTTACACACATAAAAGAAGGTGACCTTGTGGTTGCTTTGCCCGGTGATATAATTGCCGTTGACGGTGTAGTAGTTGAAGGTATATCATCGGTCGACACAAGCGCCATAACCGGCGAAAGCATACCTTTAGAGATAACGGCAGGCAGTAAGGTGACAGGTGCTACCGCAAACATTTCTGGCAAAATTGTTTACCGTGCCGAAAAGGTCGGTGAAGATACAACAATAGCGCAAATAATCCGTCTTGTTGAGGACGCCGGTGGCTCCGCCGCCCCTATTTCACGTTTGGCTGATAAAATAAGTCTTTATTTTGTCCCCATTGTTATATGTATTGCGATAATCACCGCTATTGTTTGGCTTATTATCGGCAAGGATTTTTCGTTCGCATACAACTGTGCTATTTCCGTTTTGGTTATCTCCTGCCCCTGTGCTTTGGGTCTTGCAACTCCTACTGCCATCATGGCGGGTATTGGAGTGGGCGCAAAATACGGCGTGCTTGTAAAATCCGCCTCGGTGCTTGAAATGGCACACAAAATAGACACCGTTGTTTTAGACAAAACAGGAACAGTCACCGAAGGCAAACCTACGGTCTGCAAGATTTACGGTGACTGCTTACAAATAGCCGCATCTTTAGAAAAGAACTCTACCCATCCGCTTGCAAAAGCCATTATGAACTATACTGATAGACAAAACGTTTCGCCATTAAAGGTCGATAACTTTGCCTCTATAGCAGGTCTTGGTATAAGCGGCGAAATTAACGGAAATGTGGTTCTTGGCGGCAATCAAAGATATATGTCAGAGAATAATGTTGATTTTTCAATGTTTGAAAACGAAATACAAACACTGACGCAAAATGGCGCTACACTCTTACTGTTTGCCAAAAATGGCAAGGCTTTGGGTGTTATCGGCGTAACAGATTCGCTCAAAAACGATAGCGTTAACGCAATAAACGAGTTAAAAAAAATGAACAAACGAGTAATAATGCTGACGGGTGATAACCAGACAGCTGCCGAAGCCATTGCAAAAGCCGCGAATATTGACGAGTTCAAATTTGGTGTTTTACCCCAAGACAAAGAAACAACTGTCAGAGAACTGCAAGCAAACGGAAGCGTTGTTGCTATGGTTGGTGACGGCATTAATGATGCGCCCGCATTAATGAGCGCAAACGTTGGTATTGCCATCGGCGCAGGAACCGATATTGCGATAGAATCAGCCGATATCGTGCTTGTAAACAGCACTCTTTCAGACGTTGTTACTGCTCTGCGACTCGGCGATGCCGTTATCAAAAATATAAAACGTAGCTTGTTCTGGGCGTTCTTTTATAACTCGGCAGGTATTCCGATTGCCGCCGGTATGCTGTACTCGTTAGGAATAATGCTCAATCCCATGATTGCAGCCGCCGCTATGAGCTTTAGCTCGGTTTTCGTGGTGACTAATGCTCTTTTACTTCGCAAATTCAAACCGTGAAAGGATGATATAAAATGAAAAAAGTAATCGAAATTGAAGGCATGATGTGTATGCATTGCGCCGGCGCCGTTGAAAAGGCACTGTATGAGGTGGCTGACACAAAAAATGTTAAAATTGACCTTAAAAAGAAGCTCGCCAAGGTCGAAACCGAAGCTGATGACCAGACACTAACCGCCGCTGTTGAAAACGCAGGATACAAAGTGACTTCAATTAAATAGCATAATAAAAAGCCGACTGATATCAGTCGGCTTTTATTATGATTTTAAATTACCAGACACTCGGAACCTGACCGCCCGAAACAAAAACATCCAAATTTTGTATCACATCGTCAACGGTGGTTTTCAAAACCTCACCCAACGGCACACCGTTAACCCACGCTGTGTAGTGATACATATCGTCGGGGATCTCGGTAAGCTCAACTGTTTTGGATGCAGCGCCATCATTAAACACAAATGTCATAGAAAGCACCGTTTCGGTTTTCTCAGCCTCGGTCACAAAGTCTATAAGTGAGAGGCTTAATATTCTATGATACAAATTTTTAAACGACTGTGTTTCCATTACGGCGTTGCCGTATTTTACAGCAGTATCGTACGAATTTTCGCTGTCTTCACGTTTAACGTGTGACAATGAAACCTCGTGAGTTTTACCTGCCGTAGAAATTTTAAATGTCTTTAAAGAGGTTATGCTTTCCAATATAAATTTATTGTTAAACGCAACCGTAATATCACCACTTATGGCACTTGCAAAAGTAAAGGTGTCCATAGAAATGCAGAAAATCTGCGGACGGCCTTCAACCATAACGGCAAGATCGGTTTCTTCCTCGGAAAGCTTGCCACCAACAAATATTTTACACTTGTCATCACCAACGCCTATCTCAATAACACACTGCGGAGCATCAAAACCGCAGGCCTTACGAGTTTCTTCAGTTGAGCCGTAGCTGTAAACCGTTGTAGCATTAAGTCCGTTACCGACAAGCCCCAAGATTTCCTCTACATACGACTCATTTGCAGGACGAGAGTAAGGCTTGGTCATAACAAACGGCATAACCTCGGCAGAGTGGTCATCACTCATACGGAATTCAATGGTTTCGCCACCGTATATACTGCCCGAAAGCTTGATATAATCAAACTTGGCAAGCTGGTCGTTAGAGTTGAAATATTTTGCGTTTTTATCGGTTTTAGCCAACTTTTTAACGGCCGTTTTGTTAGCAAAATTGGTAGGCAAATAGTCATAATTGGAAACGTATATTGATTTTACAACATACACAGTATCGTCGCCGCTGACGGTGACATAATTACTATCCTTTGTCGGCAACCAGGTGCCGATAGTTATAGTCAAATTCTCGGTGCCGTCATTGAATGCAACCTCTAAAACTCTTGTAGGGTCATCCAAGCCGTATGCCTTGTGGTACTGCTCTACCGTATCAAAAGTGTTCTCGATACTTCTCATGGCGTACAAGTCAAGGCACAAATCAATATGATAATCTATCGAATCAGAATCGGTAAGTGACTCATCAATACCGCCGATACTCCAATTTATGTCATAATCATATTTCTTTTTGCTTGAAGAAGAACTGCTCGACGAAGAGGTGCTTGTGTCCTTTTGGGCCGGAACGTAACTTGGGTTAAACTGATAATGCTCATAGTAATTATAAAGCTTAACCCACTTAATATTTGACTCAACCTCAACGCTTTTGCCATCAACCTCAACAAACGAAGGCTTTATCAACTTGCTGGCATCTACAATATGAATACTTGTATCTTCAAGACCGGTTGCCGAGGAGGTAGAGTCATCCTCTTTAGGTATAAAGTGGCTGACAAGCAGAATAGACGCTGCAATGCAAACACACAAAGCCACCGCTATGATACAGGTAAATATTCTACGCCTGCCGCCGCTTTTTGCGGCAGGCTTTTTTGTTTCATATACGTGTTTAACAAAAATAGTTGAGTTTTCCTGTTTTTCGATAACCGGCAGTTGATTCTCTTGCTTTTCAGCCTCTTGAGGTGCTGTTTCTTGACACTCTGTTGTCTGGTCTTTGTCGAAAAACTCACTCATCGGCTCTTTCTCCTAATCCAAACAACTGTGCCTAAAACTATGAGAACCAACGGAACGGCAGCCATAAACACCCATTTCATTGTGGTGGTTTTAGCTTCGGTTACGTTAACAAGGAAGCTTTCGCTGGTTATTGTTTTTGCCACAAAGTTGAACGGTGTTTCGCTATTACCGGTTGCGGCATTAAAGGTATCAAGCGTGAAGTTAAGGTTGGCAACAACCTCATACTGATACCATTTTTGAGAAATAAAGTCTGAGCCTGCGTATGCAATAACGTAGCTTGCGATATGCTCGCCGTTTGCACCTGCACCGGCATCCTCGGTAAGAATCGCTACAGGGAATGCATCGGTTTCCTCGCCTGTTGCCGGCTTCCAGGTATCGACCGTTTCCTCTATCGGCATAATGGCAACGGTACCGTTACTTGCAGTATTGAGCAACACCTCGGTTTCACGAACATAGGTTGCTGTGCTGTTGTTCTCGTAAAGCACCTGCATAGGAACCATATTAGAGCAAACATAACGTTTGTTAGTAAAATTATCTGCAAACTCGGTATACTCGCTTTTAGTAGAAGCAAGATACATATCGGTAGGAGTTTGCGCAATTACGTAACCTGCTGTATTTTCATATAAAATACCCGATTTAAAACCAATACCCCAGTCACCCAAGAAAGCACAAAGGTTAGGCAAACGGTAGGTATTTGTTCCTGCAAAGTAAAACAACGACTTGCCCTTATTGCCCTTATTATTTAAGAAGGCCTCTAACGCTGTACGGTCCTCAGAGCTAATATCCGACGTACAATTGGAAAGTATTACACCCGAGAATTTATCATAATTCTCCTCAACAAGAAGCGTGGACAACAAGCCTTCTGCATAGTATACAGTGAAGTTATTATTGTTTAAAGTATCCTCCAAGCCCTCAGAAATGGTTTCATCCTTACAATAATTGTTAGGATAAAGATAAACCGGTGTGCTTTCGGAGGTTACACGGTATATAGCGGATGAAAAAGCATCCTCAAAGTTGTTTTCGGTAATATCATAACCTATGCCCATGCCATATAACGCAAAGTTCTCAGCATAGCCTCCAAAATATCGCTGTGCATACTCTTCGGTATACTGTGACATTTCGCTATCGGACAAATCAATGGTATATATATCACTAAAGGTAACAACCGTTCTTCTGGTGATTTCTTTACCGTTTACAGTAAATGTACTTTCAAGAAGAATATCGCCTATATTCCACTGATAATCACTGAAATTATCGGTGATTTCAGTAGCAGTAGGCTGTGCAACGTCAATATAGTTGATGGTAATATTGTCATTATACATTGCGTATTTTTCGATTATTTCGGCTGTCTGACGGAAATAACTACCGTTTACATCAGGGTCATAATCGACAAAATAACCCATAGCTGCGTAATAATGCATATTGTAGCTTGAAGAGCCCGAACAATCAAAATCGTCCTGCGGCAAGCATACGTACACGGTCACCTTTTTGTCTACCGTCTTAATATAATCGATATTTTCCTCACTCATGGTATGAACCTTATCACTGGTAAGGTCGATATCAAGCGGATAACGGTTGGCCAAAAGGGTGGCAAGAACGGTTACAAGAACCACGCCGACTATAAATATAACCGAAAGGATGATTGCATATATATTGCGTTTTACAGCAATAGTGTTTTTAAGTGAATTCTTAGCCATATACACAAAACCCCTTTCTTAAGAATAACGACGTTTGTCAAGCACACGCACGGTTAAAAATAGAAATATCGCCGCAAAGCCGACAAAGAAAATAACGTTTGAATAATCAATAATACCGTTTACGAAGGTCTGATATCTGCCAATGAACGAAATCCATGTGACAATATCTGTAACAAAACCGACGTTAACGCTCTTGGCAAAATAGTCCAACATATAGATAACAAACGCAATGGCAAAGCTTCCTACTGCGGCAGTAATCTGATTTTCGGTCAACGCAGAAATGAAAATACCCAACGCAATCAAAGCCGAACCGATAAACAACATACCAAGTAAATTGCCGAGATAGGTAAGCCAGTTAAGCGATACGTTCTGGAAGGCAATTATAACCTGAAAAACTATTGTCATTGAAAAACTGAGCATAAATATTGCCAAGGTTGCAAAGAATTTACCGAAAACAATAGAGTAAAGGCTTACGGGTGAGGTTATAAGCACCTGGTCAACCTTCTGTCTGCGGTCCTCACTCATAGTTCTCATGGTAAGTATCGGAATAAGGAAAAACACAAAGCTTACACACTGACCGAAAACATACGTTACGTCAGGGTATCCGTGAGAATACATATCGGCAAAAAACCAACCCTGGAAGAATGCCATAATTGCCAAAAATATGTATCCTATCGGAGAGGTAAAATATGCTTTAAAATCTCTTTTAAATATAGCGCCCATTACTTATCCTCTCCTTCCGTTGTTATAGCAGTCTGCTCTTCGGTCTGTTCTTCCTTAGTATTGTTTGCATTACCAAAGACTCTCTCCTGCTCCTCGTCGGTCATTTCTGTAATTTTAAGGAATATCTGCTCAAGCGACATTTCATTAGTTTTAAGCATAAGCAACGGCCAATGCCTGTCCGCCAGGCGATTGAACAGCTGACGGCGAATATCGGTCTTTTTATCCGGCTCGATGATATAGTCGTTCGATTCCTTCTCGTTCAAGCCGATACAAGTAACGTTAACCACACCGGGTATGCCTGCCAAAAGCTTCATAACCTCGGTTCTCGGTCCGCCGATACGGACGGTGAACGAATGGTCGCTCGACAGTGCTTTTGAAAGCTCTTCAGGTGAACCGTCAGCCACCAATTTACCATGATTAATAACAATAACCCTTTCACAAACAGCCTGAATTTCAGACAAGATGTGTGAGCTTAATATAACGGTATGGTTTTTACCAAGCTCGGTTATTAAAGTACGGATTTCAATAATCTGCTTGGGGTCAAGACCAACAGTGGGTTCGTCAAGAATAAGCACGTCGGGGTTGCCGACAAGCGCCTGTGCAATACCAACACGCTGCCTGTAACCTTTTGAAAGGTTACGGATAAGACGGTTGTAAACGTTGTCTATCTTTACAAGACGGCAGATTTCTTCAATATGAGGAGCTTTCGGGAACTTGACCTTTTTAAGATCATAAATAAAGCCCAGATACTCCTTTACAGTCATATCGAGATAAAGCGGAGGCTGCTCCGGCAAATATCCGATACGCATTTTTGCTTCGTTGGGGTTTTCGAGAATATCGTATCCGTCAATCGACACCGTGCCCGAAGTGGCAGAAAGATATCCTGTAAGTATGTTCATAGTGGTACTTTTACCGGCGCCGTTAGGGCCCAAAAAGCCCAAAATCTCACCGTCGTTTACGGTAAAGCTAACGTCCGATACTGCCACGTGTGAACCGTACTTTTTTGATAGGTTCTTAACCTGTATCATTACCATAACTCCTTCAAACAGTATTTTAACAAAACAAGTTTATCATTTATGGTTTATAAGTTTGTAAACAATCAATTAACAAACAATAAACATACACAAGGAATTATACCACAACCGTTTGATTTAATAAAGAGTTTTCTTGCATTATTTTGCAAATTTGAGCCAAATTTTAATCAATACTCTACTTTAAGGCGGGATTTATAGGCTTTTATTATTGACAAAAGTGCAAAACCATCTTATTATATACTTGGTTTTTTATGGACCAAAATATTTTTGATAGGAGTTTTTTGAAAATGGACGATCCCTTACCGGACCCCAATACTATCCTTATTCTGCTTTTAATTTATCTTGCGTTGACCATTTTTTCTTTTTTAGTCAACCTTGGTGTTTCGGCTGTTGCCGAAATCAGCGATAAAAAAGTGCGCGAAGGAGAAGAAGCTAAAAACCGCAAGTATGTAAAATTGGCTCGGCTTGTTGACCGCACGTCAAAGTTAAAACGTACTGCAACCGTTTGCTCCTGCCTTTTCGCATCACTTGCCTTTGTTGCAACCGTCCTCTGTTTTGGACTTGCGTTGTACGTCAGGTTATATTCCCTGTGCAAATCGGCGCCTGTAAGCGTTGCAATCGCTTTGATAATTTTATCGCTGCTTTCAACCCTTGTTTTTTGTACCTTTGGCGTTATATTGCCCAAAAAACTCGGCGCACAGCATAATGAAAGATTTGCTCCCGCATTGGTTTATTTCGTTGGCTCTGTCAACGCTTCGTTTACACCGTTAGTGTCTTTGATTTCTTTTGGTTCGGGCATTTTTGTCAAGGCCTTTGGCGGCGACCCACACGTTGAAGAGGCGCCCGTCACCGAGGACGAAATTCTTTCGATGGTCGACGAGGGCGAGGAAACCGGTGTTATAGAGGAAAGTCAAAAAGAAATGATAAACAATATTTTCGAATTTGACGACCTCGTTGCAAGTGAGGTTATGACTCATCGCACCTACATAGAAGCCGTTGAGATTTCGGACGATATAAGTGAGGTTATTACCAAGGCTATTGAAGAAGGTTATTCAAGAATTCCCGTTTATGAGGAAGAGCTTGATAACATAAAGGGTATCCTTTACGTTAAAGACCTACTCAAATACGTCGGTAAAACCGTGCCGAACGACATTACTCTGTCAACGCTTATGCGTGAGGCTATGTTTATTCCCGAATCTAAAAATTGCCGTGAGCTTTTCTCGGAAATGACCGAAAAGCATCTGCAAATGGTAGTAGTTGCCGACGAATACGGCGGTGTTGCCGGTATTCTTACTATTGAAGACCTATTGGAGTCAATCGTCGGTAATATGCAGGATGAATTTGATGACGAAACCGAAGATATTGAACAGATAAATGAAGATATGTTCAACATCGACGGCACGTCCGATATACACGAGCTTGAGGATTTGCTCGAAATAACCTTCCCCGAGGGTGAGTATGATACCATTGCCGGATACATAATGTCGGTAATCGGCCGAATACCCGATTCTGACGAGCATCCGACGGTGGAATACGGCGGTTATTCCTTCACAATAGTTGAGATGGAAGACCGACGAATTGTTCGCATCATGGTTGAGCGTTTGCCCGAACCCGAAGAGGAAGAGCAAACCAGCGACGAAGAATAAAAAACAAAACGCTGTCCGTTAACGGACAGCGTTTTTTATTATATATGAAATATTATCACATATTACCACTTTGAAGCATAATTGCGGCAACGGCGGCAACCGGCGCCGTTTCGGCACGAAGTATACGCGGACCCAAGGTTGTAACTACGGCTCCGTTTTCTTTAAGCAGCTCTGCCTCCTCTGCGGTAAAGCCGCCCTCGGGACCAATTATAAGCGAAACCTTTTTGACGCTTTTATCTATAGGCTTTATCGGTTCACCGCCAAGCTCATAGCAAAAAAACGACAAATCGTCTTGCTTTATTTGCTGCAAAACCTCTTTGAGATTTATACATCGGTCAACGGTAGGCAAAATTCCCCTGCTGCTTTGACCTGCCGCCTCATTGGCGATTTTTTGCCAACGTTCCTTTTTGTTTTCCAACGCCTTTAAGTCAGGACGGGATACACAGTTGGCCGAAAGCACAGGTACAATTTTGCTGACACCCATTTCAACCGCCTGCTTGACAACGGTATCCATTTTATCACCTTTGGCAAGGCACTGATAAAGCGTTACAAAAACAGAAGGCTCGGTTGCGTTTTTTGTGCTCTCACAGATTTCGAGCAAAACCTTACCGTCGGCAAAGCCTTCTATTTTACAATGATAATCATTGCCTTTTGTGTCACAAACGGTTAACGGCTCACCAATTCTCATCCGTAAGGATTTTTGAATATGCTTTGCATCGTCACCGTCAATAAACGGTGAATTTTCGAAAATTTCTTTAAAAAAACGTGGCATTTTATCATCCCTTAATCACAGCACATAAAATCTTCGGCGGTCTTGTTACCAAAACCGCCGATTAAAATCTGATTACTGTTTAATTTTGTTCACTGCTAACGTCGTCATGACTCTCACTGCTTGTATTGTTGGTGGTGCCACCGCCCAAAAAGCCTTTGTAAGAATTAACAACGATCGTTATTTTTGAATCGGCGTTAACGCTTGTGCCCTTTGCGGGAATGGTTTCAATAATAAGTCCCGGAAGGTCAGTATCATCATATTTTTCAATAAACTCGATGTTCTGATAATGATATCCTTCCTTCAAAAGCATAAGCAATGCAGAATTCTTATCCATACCCGTGAGGTCGGTCATATTTCTATAATACGGTCCAAGGCTGACCACTACCTCAATAGTAGTGTTAGGCTCAACCGTTGTATTCTCCTTCGGAGATTGAGAAATAATTTCGCCGAACTCATAATTCTCGTTGTATTCCTTCGAAACAACCTTGAAATTAAAGGTGGATGCGAAATCCTGATTTGCGGCTGTATCAGCATACAAAAGACCTACAAATTTAGGCACTGCCAAAACATCCTTATTAAACTCTATATCGGTTTTACTTGTCACCGACGGAACCGACAAGGTGGAGTTAAGTCCGTTATCGCTGGATGTGGATTCGGTATCGTCCGAATTAAACATACCAAATCCCCACATTACAACAACACCAACAACGGCAAGAAGCACTACCGTTACTATACAAGCAAGAAGACCATACATTTTATTGGCATTTTTCTTGGGTTTACCGTTGCTCTTTCTTACGGGAGCATCGTTACGGTCGGCTGACACACGCGTTCTTGCAGAAGCAATAGCGGTATCGGTCTGTACAGCCGAAACCGAAAGACCTTTGCGCATATCGTCGATATACTGTGTTCTGTCGTCAGGAAGCACCTGCAATGCGTTTGCCAGAGTTTCAAGCACCTCTTTAGGAGTTTCTCTTGCGATTTTTGCAGGAATGGTCATATTATCGTTTTCTAAACGCTCAATAGCCTCAGGCGGAGGGTTGCCAACAAGTGTACGATAGATAGTAGCGGCAAAGGAATAGACGTCAGTCCACGTACCCTGTGCGCCGTTACGGTCATACTGCTCTGCCGCGGCAAAGCCGGGAAAAAGCTGGGACGTCAAGGCGCTTGTCGCCGTTCTTACGTCCTCAACACAGAAGCCGCTTATTCTCAACTTGCCGTCTTTACCGACAATAAGTGTATCGGGCGAAATACCTCTGTGAATTATACCTGCTTTATGCAATGCCGAAATTGACGATACAAGCGGTGCAAAAAGCGACCTTGCCTGATCCCATTTAAGCATTCCGCCGTTTCTCATCAAGAACTCGCGAAGTGAAATACCGGGAACAGCGCGGGTTATACGGTAAGCAGTATTGTTGGCCTCTCTGATGTCTAAAACGTCAAAAAGCGCAGGAAGCTCATTAAGCTTAAACAATGCTTTTGACAAATCAACAAACTTAAGCAAAGCGTCATTATAATTAAATTCCTTGCCTAAAAGCATTGCAACCGAACCGTCTGCCTCACGCTCACAAAGGCCGGACGGGAAAAACTCACGAATATTAACGTTTGACGAAGTAACGGAATCAAAGCCAAGATAGGTAACACCCTCACCGTTGACGTCGATAACCTTTCCAACAATATAACGCTCTTCAAATACAGTGCCAGGTTTTAAATAAATAGGATTGATGATTTCGTCAGGATTGTATCCGCAAATGGGACACTTTCCGTCGGTCACCTTTTCGTTCATACATCCCGGACAAAGATTGCTTGGATTTATCATAACACATTTCCTTTCAAGCAGAAATTTCGCTATTATTAAAAATGTTTTTGTTTTACTGCACTTGTGTTTTAACCTATTACAGTAGAAAGTAGTATACCACAAAAATTTTAAGTTTTCAACCTTTTATGTAAAAAGGCACTAAACACTTAGCTCTGTTCGTCAAGCGGCAGAGAAAAGCTGTCCAAAAATTCCTCTAAAAATATATCGGCGCATTTTAAATTCAGTTTTTTTATTGCCGCTAAGGTGCTTTTTTCCGCCACCGCAAACTCTCGGTTGCCTAAGGACAACTCGTCCTTACACTTTATAAGCGCTGATATTTTATCGGCCGCCTTGACTATTTTTTTCAACTGCTCATCTTGGCAAAAAAACAGTTCTGAAAACTGCTTTGCCAAATCATCGGGTAACAGTGATAAAAGGTGGTTTTTGGCATTGGTTTCAATTTCCTTATAAGCCGCCTCAATACTTTTGTTGTAATATTTCACGGGCGTCGGCATATCACCCGTAATAATTTCAGGCGCATCGTGAAACATAGCAAGTAGCGCCGCCTTTTCGGCATTAACGTTACCGCCCAAACGCTCGTTTTCAATCACAGACAGAGCGTGTGCAATAAATGCCGTTTCGAGAGTGTGCTCACTCAAATTTTCTTTGCTTGTATTTCTCATCAACGCCCAACGGTCGATATATTTCATACGAAAAAGCATTGCATAAAAATGACTGTTCATAGTCTTATATCCTCAACTTTGAAAAATTCGTTTTCTTTATTATACATTCTTTTTTCGCGGTTGACAACACCGTAAATGTTTGTTTAACATTTAATTTACACGTTTTTGGTTGATTTTGTGTTAAGATAATGTATAATTGTATATAATACTGATTATTTGTCGAGAGGAAGTAAAATATGTTTAAAGTTGCGAGCGAAAACCGACTCGGCAAAAAGAAGCAGTTAAGGCTTATGACTTTTCTTTTGGGACTGGTCACTGCCGCCGCTTTTTTTGTGCCGTTTATTGTTAAGGACCAAGGATATTTTATATTCTTCGGTGATTTTAACGTACAGCAAATTCCTTTTTATCAATACTGTCATAACGCCGTTCGCTCGGGCGATTTTTTGTGGAGCTGGGAGACCGATTTAGGCGCAAACTTTATTGGCTCTTACAGCTTTTATCTTCTCGGCAGTCCGTTTTTTTGGCTAACCTTGCCCTTTCCTAACAGCTTTGTGCCCTATTTGATGGGACCGCTGTTAATATTAAAATTTGCTTGTGCGGCGCTTACGGGCTATATGTTTATCCGTCGCTTTACCGCACGTGCCGAATCGGCCATGATAGGCGGTCTTTTGTATGCCTTCAGCGGTTTTTCAGTCTACAACATTTTCTTTAACCATTTTCACGAAGCTATTGTGTTCTTCCCGCTTTTATTGCTCGCTATGGAAACTTTTATCAGCGAGAAAAAGCGTGGTGTTTTAGCATTAGCAGTTTTTGTCTGTGCGCTTTGCAATTACTATTTCTTCTTTGGAATGGTAGTTTTTGTTGTGATTTATTGGATAATACGAACCTTTTCAAATAGCTTTAAGTTCAAAATTACAGAGTTTTTACTTATGCTGTTTGAATGCGTTGTGGGACTTTTGCTTGCAGCAGGAATTTTGTTGCCGTCGATTGTTGAAATTATCCAGAACTCCCGTCTTACAAGCTATATCACGGGATGGAGTGCGTTGGCCTACGGTAAAGAGCAGATTTTCTTAAACGTTTTAGAATGCTTCTTCTTCCCGCCCGATTTACCGGCAAGACCGGTGTTCTTCCCCGGCGCAGATGTCAAATGGTCGTC
>JAZRNK010000052.1:0-2147 GCA_045648145.1 Acutalibacteraceae bacterium
ACAGGGAGAGGCGTTTTTTCACGCTTCATCATATTAATAAGCATGAAATACACGTCGCTTATCGAAACGACCAAGTCAACGTGACTCTTATAATTGCCAAAACCGTTTTTAACGTAGCTTGTTTTGGCAGGACACGGAGAAATAAAGCAAACGCCAATATCCTCCGCTTTAAGTTCAGGATGTTCTTTTAAAGCCCTTTCTCTTGCCATCATAGCGGCAACCTCCATCGGAGGTAACAGGGGTAAAAGATTATCCTTCAAATAGGGAAACCTTAGTGCAATAAGCCTTGCGATAACAGGACAAGCCGAACTGATAACCGGCTTTTTAATGCCCTCTGTCTTTAAGAAAAGACGTGTGTATTCCGAAACGATTTCGGCAGCCTGAGAAACCTCGTAAACCTCATTAAAGCCCATATCGAGCAAGCCCTGAAGAACGTAATCAATATCGTCAAGTCCTTCAAACTGCCCGTAAAGACTCGGAGCAGGCAACGCAATGCGCCACTTGAATTTACTTAAGGTATCAAGCTTGTTACACTCGGCACGTTTAGCCTTGTGGGGACACACTCTAATACACTCACCGCAATCTATGCACCTGTCTGGATTAATGACCGCGTGTCCATCCTTGACTCTGATAGCCTCGGTCGGACAGTGTCTTAAGCAGGTCGTACAACCTGTGCACTTATCTCTGTCAAGAGATACCGAATGTTCATATGTATTCATAGCGTTCCTTTTGTGCTTTCGACCTTAAAAGTTCACGTGCATAGTAATGCAAGTTCCCTTTCCCAAAGTCGAATCGACCTTCATATAGTCTGTGTATCTTTTCATATTGGGAAGACCCATACCTGCGCCGAAACCTAAAGAACGGATGTTATCGGGAGCAGTTGAGAAGCCTTCACGCATGGCAAGTTCAACGTTAGCAATACCGGGACCTTCATCAGTAAGGATGATTTCGACCTTGTCACTGTGAACAATGACATCGGCAACACCGCCACCGGCGTGAATAACCATGTTGATTTCACCCTCGTACATTGCTATTGACACGCGACGGATAATCTCGGGCGGTAGACCGATTTGTCTAAGATTTTTCTTAACCTGAACAGATGCCTGACCGGCCGAAGTAAAATCGCCACCGTCAACTGTAAAGTGAAACTTCAAAGCATCACTCATTTTACTCACCTTTTCCTACAAGACCACTCTTATAAAGCTTACCGCAAGCCTCATACATACGTTTCTTGGTAGAAAGTAACACGATGCCGCTTTCGTTGGCTAATTCAACCATTTCCTCGGTAGGCTTTTTAGAGCGTACCAAAACGATGCAAATCATATCCATCATTTCAGCTGTTCTTATAACCTGTGAATTAACAAGACCTGTAAGCATAACTGCCTGATCCTTAACGTAGGCTAAAACATCACTCATCATGTCGCTGCCACAGGCAGAATACACTTCCATGTCAAGTCTTTCCTCGCCGCAGATAACCTCTGCCTCGAGCAAATCTTTAATCGTGCTTATCTTCATACGGTTTTTCCTTTTATGCCGATATTAGTCAGCGTATTTTTCTAAAATTCCGTCAATATCCTTTTCGGTAAGACGACCGTAAACATCCTCATTTACGGTAAGAACAGGTGCAAGACCGCAAGCACCGATACAACGACAAGCCTCAAGTGAGAACTTACCGTCAGCGGTACATTCGCCGGGCTGAATACCGAGAACCTCAATAAGACGGTCAATAAGCTTCTGTGCACCCTTAACGTAGCAAGCAGTACCAAGGCAAACAGAAATGTTGTACTTACCCTTGGGTGACAATGCAAACTGTGCATAGAAGGTGGCAATACCATAGATTTCCTCCACCGATACGCCTACACCCTCAGCAATCATCTGCTGAACCTCAAGCGGCAAATAGCCGTAGATTCCCTGTGCTTCTTGCATAATTGCCATAAGCGAGCCGGGAATGTCTTTCTTTGCTTCAATAACCGCTTTAAGTTGGGCTTCCTGCTCAGGTGTGCCATTAAAAGGGATTGAGCTGGCATGTTTCTTCATTAGCTTTTCCTCCTGAAATAATAATGTGATTACGGCAAAAAGGAGCATTGATTTTCAACGCTAAATTCCCTTTTCGCATAACTGTATAAATTATAACAGACTTTACAACA
>JAZRNK010000053.1:0-7058 GCA_045648145.1 Acutalibacteraceae bacterium
AGTTTTTCGTCAGACTCGGTTCTTATGCCGAACATTTCCTTGCCGAGTTGGTTTGTATAATAGCCGTCGGTGTGTCCGCTACGTGAGAAAATACCCGACAAAAGCTCTTTAGCAAAGGCGGGAATTTCTTTTTTGTCGGCAGCAGCACGGCAAACGGCCGTTGCTGCGGCAACGTATTCGGGGCGCTTCATTCGGCCCTCTATTTTAAAAGAGGTAACCCCCATTTCAGCAAGTTCGTCAATGTAATCAACCAAACTCAAATCCTTAAGGCTCAAGTCGTGTCCTGTTCCACCCAAAACGCCAAACTCTAATCGACAGGGTTGGGCGCATAAGCCACGGTTACCGCTTCGGCCACCCAAAACCGAGCTTAAATAGCATTGCCCCGACAGACACATACACAATGCGCCGTGAATAAAAACCTCAACCTCGATACCGAGGGCTTTGGCTTTTTCGCATAAATTTTTAAGCGACGTTTTGTCCATTTCTCGAGCGGGAACAACCCTGCAAAAGCCTAAATTTTTAAGCTCGTCTAAAGCGTCTGCCGAATGAATTGACATTTGCGTAGAAGCGTGCAACGGCATATCGGGCAGGTGCTGCTTTAACAGTCTTGCAAGACCTAAATCTTGCACAATAATAGCGTCGACACCTGCTTTTGCCGCATTTTTTGCGGTTTGCAAAGCGTCGACACGTTCGTCATCTGATATAAGCGTATTAAGAGTCAGATATGTCTTAACACCTCTGACTCTTGCATACTCTGTAATGGCAACTATATCTTCATTTGTGAAGTTTTTCGCGTTTCTTCGCGCATTAAATGCGGGAGCACCGAAATACACCGCATCGGCACCGCTTTTGATGGCGGCAACGGCGGTATCATAGCTTCCGCTTGGGGACAAAATTTCAATCATAATGCGCTTTTGTCTAATCTTAACTGTCTGTTTTCACGGTTAAGGCGTTCTATTTCACGACGGGCACCGTCAATCTCAAGTCTTGCGCAGGCAAGTTCTTCGGCAACACCCTTAAGCTCGGCTTTTGCCTCTTCACAAAGAGCGGTTGCTTTTTTGGCACCATCGCAATATTCAAGCGCCGCAAGAACAGCAACCATTGTGGTCGAAAGATAAGGGTTGGAACGAGCGAGTGAGTCAAGCTTGGCGTTCAACTCGTCACCGATTTTACGAACGTAAACCTCATCATCATTTGATGAAATTATGTAGTCGATACCACCGACGGTAATTCTGATTTTGTTTCCCATATTTATCACCCCATAAATTTTAAGGAATTTGCATCTATACATAATTTATTTTACACCATTTTTAATCAATAATAAAGACTTTTTGTAAATATTTATTGCGTTTTTTAAAATTTTACGCAAAATTTTTGAAACTTGAGCACTTTTCGGAACGACCTGTCCGAATAACTGTCATTTTTCAGACATAAGAATTTATGGGACGGTGGTAAAATGTTTATAGACGGCAAAAATATTACCAAGGCATATAACGACAAGGTGATAATTGAAAATCTTGATATTAAAATCAATAAAGGCGAGGCGGTCAGTATAATGGGGGCAAAGCAGTCGGGTAAAACAACCTTGGCAAAGCTTATAGCCGGCGCGATTTGTGCTGACGGGGGACAGATTTTAATAGACAATATTCCTGCTGACAGATACACAAAATCGGTCTATCTGTCGCAAAAAAGTCAAATGATACCGTACCGAACGCTACTTGAAAATCTTTTAATTCCGTTACAGCTTCGCGGTTTTTCAAAGTTCGAAGCCACTGCAATAGCCAAGGAGCAGTTAAAACTGTTTAATTTGTTTGCCTTTGCCCATTTTTATCCTTGCCAGCTCAACAAAAGCGTCCTGCGGCTTGCGGCAATAGCCCAAACAGGTTTGTTTGATGCTGATTTGTTTGTTTTTGATGAGCCGTTTTGCGACACAAGCGCGGAAAGCAAGGCGCAAATTTATCGTTATATAAATTCCAAGCGGATAGAGGGTTGTACCGTTTTGCTTTGTACTAATAGCTTTGAGGAAGCAGAGTTTTTGACCGAAAGGACGCATTTTCTGCCCAAGCCTCAAAAACAGGCGGTTTATATAGCGTAGAATTATGTTTGCGGTGGTTATTGAGTGCTTAAAGAGTGGGAAAGTTGAGGTAGAAACGTGCGGTGAGCTTTGCATAGTAAAAATTGGTCCAAACACACGGCGAGGTAAATTAAAACGTGTGTTGTGCCGATTTTCGCAGGACTATGTTTTTTGCCCAAACGTTCATGTCCAAGGGTTTACCCCTTTTTCGACAAAGCAGTATAAAGAGGATGTTTTGTTTTATCAGTTTTGTGAGTTTTTGTCTGTCAGGCGTTGCACTGACATGACGGTTGGAATATATGACAAAAAAGGGCGTTATAAAACGGCTTTAATTAATATAGTGGCACTTTGTAAAGAGGTGGTGTTGGTGACAGATATTGACTATGACGACGTGCTTTTTAAATGTAAAATAGCAACGGGCGCAACACCTTATATTACCCCCAATAAAAAAGAACTTATGGACTGTGACGTGGTTTTTTGCGCGGATGGATTAGCAGGGTTTACAGGTGGGCTTTTTGGCAACGGTGGGCAAACAGTAGACTGTAAAAAAATAAGATTACCAAAAGTGTATGAACATGCTGTTTCCTTAGGTGTGGATGTGTTGGATATCGCTGCGATATTGAGTGTTGATTGCGATGAATTTAAGCCGTGCAATTTAATAAAAGGATAAAATTTAGTTGTTTACACAAAATTGTTTATGTAATATAATTGAAGCGACATAAAGTTTTGGTTTGGAAGTGCAAAATGGAAAAGTTTGTTTTTGAAAATGGGTTAACCGTTGCTCTGACAGAGCAACCGCAGGTACATTCGGCAGCAATAAGTATATACGTTGCGGCAGGCAACCGCTTTGAAGAAGAACATATAAGCGGAATCTCGCATTTCATTGAGCATATGGTGTTTAAGGGTACGACCTCTCGCAGCACAAACGATATTGCTGAGGAGTCGGACATTATGGGCGGTCAGCTTAACGCCTATACCGCTAAAGAGTATACCTGTTTTTACTCACGTGCTTTAACTGACCACGTACCGAAAACGCTTGATTTAATGTGCGATATGCTTTGCAATCCGTTGTTTGATGAAAATGAGCTTAATACCGAAAAGGGAGTTGTTTTGGAAGAAATCGGTATGTATGAGGACTCGCCTGAGGATTTTTGTTCGGATATGTTGACGGCGGTTTGCTATAAAAATAAGCCGTTGGGATTTAATATTTTGGGCACGAGGAAAACTGTTTCAAGCTTTACGGCAGATAGCTTAAGAGCTTATATGACAAAAGCTTATGCTCCCGAGCGTATAGTGGTTTCGCTTTGCGGCAAATTTGACCGTGATACCGTGCTTGAGATTTTGGATAAATATTTTGGTTGTAAAAAAAATACGGGGAATCCATTAAAATATGAAACAATGACCATTTCGGGTGGGTTTTCTTTGGTGCACCGTGATATTGAGCAGACGCAGTTGGCGTACTGCTTTAACGGCTTGCCATTTAATCATCCGCTTAAATATGCGAGTTCATTTTTTACGTCCATTACGGGTGGTGCGGCATCATCTAAAATAAACCGACGTATTCGTGAGGAGCTGGGACTGGCATATTCGACATACACCTTTACCTCAAACTATTTAGGCACCGGTGTTTTTGGGGTGTTTGCGGGACTTGCGCCTAAAAATCAAGAAAAATTTCTTTTGGAAAGCCTTAAAATTTTAAAATCGGTGCGAGAGGATATTTCTAAAGAAGACGTTGAAAGAACAAAAGAACAGTTTAAAGCAGGCCTTGTTTTATCGAATGAAAGTATGTCGGCAATAGCTGCATCGGTTGGTCGTCAACTGCTGTTACAGGGCGAGTACGTCGATATAGAGAATGTTTTGAAAGAGGTGGACGCGGTGTCGGTTGAGTCGGTGCGAGAGGCAGCGTTGCTTATGACCAGCCCTGAAATCATAGCGCTTTCGGCAGTGGGTGACGTAGAAAAAGAGGCGTTTTATAAAGAAATGTTTAAAAATTTTTAGTAAAAAAGAAAATAATACTTGCAAAACGGTGTACAATAGTGTATAATACCAAGTACACCAAATATCGCGGGGTGGAGCAGTTGGTAGCTCGTCGGGCTCATAACCCGAAGGTCGTTGGTTCAAATCCGGCCCCCGCAACCAAAAATGAAGGCATCACGTTTGTGGCGCCTTCGTTTTTTATTGTGTAAGACAGGTTGAACCAACGACCGAGGGTTTCCGAGGCAACACATCCGACCGCGTCCGGCGGACGAGGAAGGGAGGATTTGTTGGCGCAGCGGTCGACAGAGACGAGGGCGTGTGCCGACGCCTGAGGAAATGTCGGGTACCGCAAGAGGTCAAGCAAACGAAGTTTGCGCGATATTGGTTCAAATCCGGCCCCCGCAACCAAAAATCCTCATTCGTAAGAATGGGGATTTTACTTTTTCACTCTTCACTCTTCACTCTTCACTCTTCACTTTTCTCTACGCTTTTGTTTGGAGGATTTTTGGAAGTAATAAGTAATAGTGAATAGTGAAGAAGCCTCCGTACAAGGCTTTGCCTTGCACTTTTTGCTTTTATCAAGTATAATAGCTTTATAAGGTGAGAACTATGAAGGAAAGTCCTTGATTTCTTCCATCAACACCGCTAAGGAGAATATGAAATGAAAAAAACTCTTTCCGTTTTATTTGTATTAATTATGATTTTGGGCTTTTCCGGTTGTGCTCCAACCACATATACCGAACAGGGAAAAGACTATGTATACAGCGTAGGAGAAACCATTAATATATTAGATAAGGAGTCAAAACAGATTTTGAGCTCTGTTACAATAACTGATGCTATCGTTATTAAAGACGAGCTGTTCTTTATTGAGGAACTTGTAAAATATGATGACAACAACAACCCTATCTATGAAAAAACATCTTATGAAGCAGTTGTTCAAATAAATTATAAATATTCAACTATAGACAGCACAAAAAGAATATCCGCGATTAATTTTTCAGCTGTTGATTCTGAGGGTAATAGAGCAGAATTCTTCCCAAAAACAAATTATAAAACATCATACACAAACGACAACTCTTTTGTGATTGCGCTAAAAGAAAAAGGTGAGTTTGTCAATTTGAGTTTTCAGTATCATACAAATCAAACTGCCATTGCACAAATAAAGGCATATTATGAAGATGTTGTGAATAAAGACAAGGACAAACTCAACGAGGGTAATGTTGAGCAGAACAACACCACCCCGATTGTAGATAAAGATTCCAATAATACACCTCAAAGTGATTATAATTTGCAGATTTTTGTAGGGATATTCATCGCGCAAGCTTTATTAAATATCGTATTAATTATTCTCGTTATTATTTTGTGTGCACAACATTCTAAAAAGCACAAAAATAGTTGTTATATAAATGGTAAATTAGAGCAATAAACGAGGCGCTCCAAACCTCAACCCCTCGGGTACCGCAAGAGGGGGTGAAATTTTGGATGAGTATATAATAAAATTAAACCATTGCTCCCGCAACCAAAAATCCTCATTCGTAAGAATGGGGATTTTACTTTTTCACTCTTCACTCTTCACTTTTCTCTACGCTTTTGTTTGGAGGATTTTTGAAAGTAATAAGTAATAGTGAATAGTGAAGAAGTGTTTTGCAAGGCTTTGCCTTGCACTTTTTACTTTTAGGAAGTATAATAAGTTTAAGGGGTGATAGCGATGAAAGAAAGTCCGTTGATGATAAAATCAAAAGCGTTTGCGCTTGATGTGATAAAGGTATGCAAGGAGTTAAGAGTGGCAAAGTGTGAGTCTGCTCTTATCAATCAATTTTTGCGTTCAGGAACAAGTATTGGCGCAAATATTAGAGAAGCATTTTATGCTCATGGCAAGGCGGACTTTATTGCAAAGTTGCAAATTGCCTTGAAAGAGTGTTCCGAAATTGAATACTGGATTGAGTTGCTTTTGGAAAGTGGCTATTATAACGATAAGTCCCTACTTGATAACTGTACCGAGGTCAAACGGATTTTAATTTCTTCCATTAACACCTCAAAGGAGAATATGAAATGATATTTTACGATATAACAGAACAAGATAAAGAGCTAATAAAAATTGCGCTTGAAACTTTAAAAATGAATTTTGATGATGGCGTTTACAATCATACTGTGGGTGCGGCAATTCGTTGCAAAAACGGTAAAGTGTATAGCGGTGTTAATTGTGATGGTATTCATGGCTCTTGTGCCGAGTATGTAACAATAGGTATGGCAATTTCGGCGGGAGAACGAGAATTCGATACCGTTGTGGCTGTTCACGATAAAGCACCAAACTGTTTGGTGGCTCCTTGCGGCAACTGCCGTCAAATGCTTGTAGAGTATTGCCCTGACATTAAAGTGATTTTGAATAATGATGACAACGAAATAATCAAGGTTGATATAAAAGATTTAATTCCATTCGCTTGGAAACCTGTAATTGTATAAAATATGCACAATATCTTTTTCGGTACAACATGCCAAAAAACGAACCGAAAAAGATATCGGTTCGGAAAACCCCGAAACCACAGCGGTTTCGGGGTTTTGTTATGCAATTTTTTAAAGTGAAACTCAAAAGATATCATTTCCCTAAAATGACCTTTGGGGAGGACTTGAACTAAATACTTGAGCTTTTAGGAGCAGACACTACGAACATAATCGCAGTGTCTGCTATTTTTTCGATTTCTTTTTGACGCTTTTGCAAAATCTATTGACAAAAAGCAATACTTCGTGTTATGATGTATAACGCATAAGGAGGTATGTTATGGATATTCAGTTAAAACGAGGTCTTTTAGATGTATGCGTGTTGGCTGCGATTAAAAGCGAGGATTCATATGGATATAAGATCATTAAAGATATGAAGCCGTACATTGAACTTTCTGAATCCACCTTATATACCATTTTGAAGCGCTTGGAAACAGCAAATATGCTGACCGTTCGCACCGCAGAACACGGCGGCAGGCTTCGGAAATATTACCGAATAACCAGCGAG
>JAZRNK010000054.1:0-2986 GCA_045648145.1 Acutalibacteraceae bacterium
TCGGCGTTAAGTGGATAAACAAGCTTATGCCCCCTGTTGTAATTGGACCCACAGTTGCTCTTATCGGTCTGTCACTTGCCGGTGCAGCCGTTAAAGACGTTTTCTCATACGGCCCTCACGATGGCAACGGCTTTGTTATGAGCACCAACCTTTGGGTTTCATTTATTTGTGCTATGGTTACCTTGTTCGTAGTTGTTATCTGTTCTACCTACGGCAAGAAAATGGCCAAGCTCATTCCCTTTATTATCGGTATTCTCGCAGGATACCTCATTGGTTTAATTTTCACCGTTATCGGTATTTTAACTGAAAATACGGCTCTTATGGTTATCGACTTCGGTCCTTTCAAGGCTTTGGTTGACGGTGGCGTTTCGCTCAAAACCTTCTTGGCAATACCCGAATTCACCTTTTTAGAGGCCTTCAAGGGTGTTAAAGAATTTAGCTGGTCTTATGCCGCAACTGTTGCCGTTGCTTATGCTCCGGTTGCATTCGTTGTTTTTGCCGAGCACATTGCCGACCACAAGAACCTTTCATCTATTATTGAGCACGACCTTACCGAAGACCCCGGCTTACACCGCACACTTCTCGGTGACGGCGTTGGCTCTATTGCAGGTGCCTTCTTCGGCGGTTGCCCCAACACCACCTACGGTGAGTCGGTTGGTTGCGTAGCTATTACCCGTAACGCTTCGGTTGCTACCATTACAACCACAGCTATTATGGCTATCTTAGTTTCCTTCATTTCTCCATTCGTTGCCTTCCTTGATTCCATTCCGGGATGCGTAATGGGCGGCGTATGTATCACCCTCTACGGCTTTATTGCTGTCAGCGGTCTTAAGATGATTCAGAAGGTTGACCTTGAAGATAACGCTAACCTCTTCACCGCATCGGTTATCCTTATTTGCGGTATCGGCGGTATGGCAATGGCTATCGGTAAGGTTACCATCACTGCTATCGCCTGCGCTCTTATCCTTGGTATTATTACTAACGTTGTTCTTTCTAAAAAGAAAGCCGATAAGGACGCTGAATAATTCTACCTCTCTGAAATTGTCGCCGCAAGATTAATCTTGCGGCGATTTCTTTTTGCTTGTTATTTGTTGACTTTTAATGTATAATATTAAAAAAAGTATTTGAGGTATTATTATGACTGAAAGTATACAAAAGACAATAGAGGCTTTAAAAGCCAACAATATGGACGCATATTTTGTTGAAAACAAGCAGGAAGCAAAAAAACTTGCTCTGTCCCTTATCCCCGACGGCGCTACCGTTTCGGTGGGCGGCTCGGCAACCTTGGGACAGATGGAGTTTTTGGATGCTTTAAGGCAGGGCAACTACAATTTCCTTGACCGTTATTCCGCCAAAACACCTGAGGAAATAACAAAGGTATATCACGATTGCTTTAATGCCGACGTTTACCTTTGCTCATCCAACGCTATTACCGAAAATGGTGAGCTTTATAACGTTGACGGCACCTGTAATCGCGTTTCTGCTCTACTTTACGGACCGAAAAGCGTTATTGTTATTGCCGGTAAAAACAAGATAGTTAAAGATTTAAGCGAAGCGGTTATTCGCGTTAAAACGCTTGCTGCACCGCCCAACTGCAAACGTTTAAACAAGCAGACCTACTGTGCAAAGACAGGACAATGCGTAGCCATTGGCCGAGCCGACGAAAAGGAAATGACCTCGGGCTGTAACAGTCCCGACCGTATCTGCCGAAGCTTTGTGGTCTGCGGCCCGCAGGTGTTTAAAGGTAGAATTAAGGTTATTTTGGTAGAAGAAAATTTAGGATATTAAACAAAAAGCCCACTCGAATTCGAGTGGGCTTTTGTTTTTGTTACATTGTTTCGGGCGCCTCAATTTTAAGCATTGAAAGAACGTTTTTAATAACCGTTTTGGTCACCATACAAAGCGAAATTCTTGCCTGCATTAATTCCTCATCCTCTAATTTTACACGGCAGGAATTATAGAACTTGTGGAACAAAGTTGCAAGGTCGTAAACATACCTTGTTATTCTTGCCGAATCGTAAGCTTTGGCTGCCGCCTCAATTTCACCTGTGAACTCGGAAATGTGGCGAATAAGCTCTCTTTCCTCGGCAGTATTAAGTCTGCAAAGGGCAGTTTGGTCGCATTTTTGAGGCTTTATACCCTCGGCATCAAGGTTGCGCAGGATACTGCAAATACGAGCGTGAGCGTACTGAACGTAATAAACGGGGTTCTGGCTCGACTGCTCAACGGCTAAATCAAGGTCGAATTCAAGATGAGTATTAGGCTCTTTCGAGTTAAAGATAAATCTTGCGGCATCCAACGGCACCTCGTCAAGCAGGGTTTTAAGGGTAATGGATTTACCCGTACGCTTGGAAACCCTTACAACCTCGCCGTCACGCACCAAGCGTACAAGCTGCATTAAAACAACGTCCAGCTTGCTACCGTCAAGACCGACGGCATCCATCGCACCTTTAAGACGGGCAACGTGACCGTGGTGGTCGGCTCCCCAAATATTAATAACTCTGTCAAAGCCACGAGTAGCAAACTTATTATGGTGGTATGCGATATCACCTGCGAAATAGGTAGGGTTACCGTTAGCTCTTATCAACACCTCGTCCTTTTCACCGCCAAACTCGGTAGCCTTGTACCACAAAGCGCCGTCCTTTTCGTAGGTCAAACCCTTATTGCTTAAAATATCAACTATATTATTAATAGCGCCCGACTCGTAAAGCTGTGACTCCTTAAACCAGACGTCGTAGTTAATACGGTAGGTGCCAAGGTCGGTTTCCAAACCTTTAATATTAAGCGGAAGCGCATATTCGACAAGGGCGTTTCTGCGTTCTTCTTCGCTTTTATTTAAATACGAATCGCCGTTAATTTCAGCAAACTGCTCGGCTCTTTCAATAATATCAGCACCGAAATAGCCGTCCTCGGGGAACTCGGTTTCGGGCTTATAAATCTGCAAATATCTTGCCTCTAAAGAAGCGGCAAACTTGGCAATCTGATT
>JAZRNK010000055.1:0-4325 GCA_045648145.1 Acutalibacteraceae bacterium
AAAACCTATACCGAGCTTCTGCAAGAAAAAAGGCTGTCACAAGCAGCATTCTTGCTTAAAACCACCGAAATCAATGTTTCGGATATTGCCATTTCAGTAGGCTACGATAACATAAGCTATTTTCACAGAATATTTGCTAAACACTTCGGCTTGTCTCCAAAGAAATATCGAGCGTGCAAATAAGGACACTTTTTTAACTAAAACAAGACCTTTAACACCTCTTGCCTTAATGTTATTATTTACAAAAAGGCAGTGAGGTGTTTTTATGTATCATTTAGCTATTGATATCGGCGCTTCAAGCGGCCGACATATTTTAGGCACAATTACAGACGGTAAGTTGACTTTAGAGGAAATTCACCGTTTTGACAATGGCTTCAAGAATGAAAACGGCACGTTAATATGGGATATAGAGCACCTGCTATGTGAAGTTAAAGCAGGTATTGCCAAATGTAAGGCATTGAACAAAATCCCTCAAACGATTGCAATTGACACCTGGGGTGTTGACTATGTTTTGCTCGACAAAGACAAAAAAGAAATTTTACCCGCTGTATCCTACCGCGACGGCAGAACTCTGCAGACTCTTTTAGAGGTAGGCGAAATTATTTCTCAGCAAGAGCTGTATGCTAAAACGGGTATACAAAAGCAAAACTATGACACCATCTATCAGCTTTACGCCGACAAAAAAAGTGGTAAATTAGATAACGCCGAGCATTTTCTTATGATGCCTGAATACCTTTCTTTTAAGCTTACGGGTGTTATTAAAAACGAATATACCAATGCTACTACCACCAACCTTGTCAACGCTGAAACTAAAACCTGGGATAAAGAAATACTTGACCGTTTAGGTATAGACAACAAGATTTTCTCTCCCTTATCATTACCCTGCAGTGAGGTTGGTAAATTCACCGAAGAGGTAGAAAAAGAAATCGGCTTTAATTCGACCGTTTTGCTTTGTCCCTCGCACGATACTGCATCGGCGGTTGCCGCCTGCCCTATTGATGAAAACAGTGTTTACATATCTTCTGGCACCTGGAGTCTTATCGGCACCGAAAACCTTTATCCTGTTTTAACTGCCGACGCTTTAACTGCCAACTTTACCAATGAGGGCGGCATTGAGTATCGTTTTAGGTTCCTTAAAAATATTATGGGAATGTGGCTTTTCCAAAACATTAGAAAAAACATCGATAAATCTCTCACCTACGACGAAATGATGCAAAAAGCCACGGAAAGCACCTTCACAGAAAAAATTGACCCGAATTACGAAGGCTTTTTAGCCCCCGAAAATATGATTGAGGCTATAAAAGAGTACCTTAAAGCACCCGACCTACCGTTAGGCGACGTTCTTTCAAGTGTTTATCATTCACTTGCAAAATCTTATGATAAAGCAGTTAAAGAAATTGAACAAATAAGCGGGAAAACGGTTAATTCAATACATATTGTCGGCGGAGGCAGTAAGGATATGTACCTTAACAAGCTGACCGCAAAATACACAGGTAAAAAGGTTTATATCGGTCTTATGGAGGCCACCGCAACCGGCAACCTGATATCACAAATTATGTATAGCCAAAATATCACCTTAAAGGACGCCCGTGAAATTATAAAAAATACATTTAACGTAAGTGAGGTAATAGCATGAGCAGATATTTAGAAGCAAAGGAAAAATATGCAAAAATAGGTGTGGACACTGAAAAAGCAGTTGAAATTTTAAAAAGCGTACCGGTTTCACTCCATTGCTGGCAGGGTGACGACGTTCGCGGCTTTGACACTAAAACCGATGGACAACTCACAGGCGGTATCCAGACCACCGGCAACTACCCCGGCAGAGCCCGTACCCCGCAAGAGCTTATGGCGGATATCGATGTTGTGTTAAAGCTTTGTCCCGGTATGAAGAAACTTAATTTACACGCTTGTTATGCCATTTTTGACGACGAAAACGGCGGTTGGGTTGACCGCGACAAGATTGAGCCCAAACACTTTAAAAAATGGGTTGATTTTTGTAAGGCACGTGGCCTCGGTTGCGACTTTAACCCCACCTTTTTCTCTCATCCAAAATGCGACCCATTAACCCTTTCAAGTGAAAACGAAGAAACACGCAAATTCTGGATAGAGCACGGCAAGGCTTGTATTCGCATTTCGCAATACTTGGCTGAAGAATTAGGTGTTCCTTGTGTTATGAATATCTGGACAGGCGACGGCTTTAAGGATATTCCTGCCGACCGCTTAGGTCCAAGGCAAAGATATAAAGATTCTCTCGACCAGATTTTATCCGAGCCGTTTGACTTTAATAAGGTTAAGCCCTGTATCGAATCTAAAGTTTTCGGCATTGGTGTCGAGGCCTACACCGTCGGTAGCGCTGAATTTGCTTTAAGCTATGCCGCTGCCAACAGCGATAAATGTATTCCTTTGATGGATAACGGCCACTACCATCCAACCGAAATGGTTTCGGATAAAATACCTGCACTCCTTGCCTTCTTCCCTGAGATTGCCTTACACGTAACAAGACCTATCAGATGGGATAGCGACCACGTAGTGCTTCTTGACGACGAGACTAAAGAAATCTGCAAGGAAATTGTCCGTTGCAGCGGTCTTAACGGTAAGGTTAATATTGCTCTCGATTATTTTGATGCATCCATCAACCGCGTTTCTGCTTGGACAGTAGGCTTCAGAAACGTTCAAAAGGCATTGCTTATGGCGTTACTCACACCTAACGATGAGCTTTTGAAAATCCAAAATTCAAACAACTGGACCGAGCTTATGGTAAGACAAGAAGAACTTAAAACTATGCCGTTTGGCGACGTTTGGGACTACTACTGTGACCAGTGTGGCACACTTCGCGACGGCGAATGGTTCGGTGAAATTATAAAGTATGAGCAAGAAGTTCTTAAAGAAAGAGGTAACTAAAATGAAGGATATTTTAACCGCACCCTTTGTTGAAGAAATGAAAAAAACAACTGCCAATATGTACCGTCTCGGTTGGGACGAGCGAAATGGCGGAAATATCAGCTATATGTTAGAAGAGGCTCAGGTTGCCGAATATCTTGATTTAAACAAGGTTATACGCACCATTCCCATCGGCTTTAACGCAACCGAGCTTATCGGCAAAATTTTTATTGTAACAGGTACCGGTAAATACTTTAAAAACGTTATCGATGACCCTGCTAATAATCTTGGTATTATACGAATTGCCAACGACGGCACAACAGCCGAACTGCTTTGGGGATATGAAGACGGCGGCAAGTTTACAAGTGAGTTGCCTGCCCATCTTATGAGTCACATGGCAAGACTTAAGGTAGACCCGGAAAACCGTGTTGTTATGCACACCCACCCGACCTACACATTGGCTATGAATTATGTTCATGAGCTTGACGATAAAAAATTCACACACTCACTTTGGGAGATGTGCACCGAGTGTATCGTTGTTTTCCCCGACGGCATCGGAGTTCTCCCTTGGATGCTTTGCGGAACCAACTCTATCGGCGAAGCCACTGCTAAGAAAATGGAGGAGTTCAGGCTCGTTGTTTGGGGCTTGCACGGAATTTACGGCGCAGGCAAAAATATGGACGAAACCTTCGGCCTTATCGAAACGGTTGAAAAAGCAGCCCAAATTTATATGCTAACCGCTCACCTACCCCGCAAAAACACCATAAAGGATAGCGAAATGCAAGAGCTCGCCGAATTCTTCGGTGTCACCTACCGCAAGGACTTTTTAAATCTTTAGTTCAACTAAAAAAACACCTTGTAACTACAATGTTACAAGGTGTTTTTTATACGTTGTGTATATGATTACATTTGGGACAAATAATTTCTAAATCCTGACCTATTTTAGTAATATTTCTAAAATACATTTTTGCCGCCACAAGTCTTTCGTACGATGGCATATTTCTTCTGGAAGCCACAATATCTGAAACGTCCTTTTCGACAAGATTTCTAATTTTTGTAGCAAAATATGGCGTATTGGTTTGTGGACATATACAAGACAAAATTTGCGTTCTGCACGAATGACATTCGAAATTTTCTCCACAAGCCGTCAACGGCTGACCACAAAAGGCACAGGTGTCATGTGTTGTATCAGAATAAACCATGCCTCTCAAAATTATTTGTTGTATTCGTCGGAACGAATCAATATCGTAAATACTCAAATAAACCGATTCTGATTCATCCATAATCCCACAAGCAAGCAAATATTCGTCCGCCTCATGCTTTTCTTTTAAAGCATTAAGCTTTTCGGCACCCAACTTCACATCGAGTACAGGCAAAAGTACTACACTATACGGCTTATCTTTAGATACAGTATACTTTATCGCGTTTATATCATCATATTTAAC
>JAZRNK010000056.1:0-7051 GCA_045648145.1 Acutalibacteraceae bacterium
TACGTCGTCAATGCATTCCAAAATTTCCTCTTTCGTAATATCAGGCAAGGAGGAATATTTTTCAAGACAAAATTCGACAATTTCCTCGCTTGTTTTCTCTTTATAAAGTGAAATTATGTCGTACGCTACCTCGTCAACGGCATAAACCGAGCCCGAGCAGGTGTCTAACACAATGTTATATCCATTTAGCTTGTATTGATGAACCATTTTTATCTCCCGAAACTTATATTAATGAAAAAACGGCGTTTAAAATAAACGCCGCTTTTGTCTTTTAAAAAAATATTACTTGTTAGCGTTTTCACACTGCTGATTAGCAACACCGCATGAAGTTTTGCAAGCCGACTGGCAAGATGTCTGACACTCGCCGCAGCCACCGTTTTTAACGGATTTTGCCATATCTCTGGTTTCAATAGTCTTAATTCTGCTCATTATCATAACCTCCTAAAAAGACTAACTTTAGATTCTAAAAATATTTTATCATATCAAAAAGACACTGTCAAGTGAAATTACCTTTCCTCGCGGAAATATGATAAACCAAGACTTGCAGGGGGCTGATTTTCCCTCTTTTTCTGAATGCTTATAACAATAAGCACCAAAATAGTAACAACGTAAGGAAGCATATTTATAAGCTCCTTGGCACTGGACGAAAGACCGGGAATGTAAACGCAAAGAATGTAAAGTCCGCCAAAAAGATACGAACTCAAAATCGACATCTTGGGCTTCCAGATTGCGAAAATAACAATAGCAATAGCCAACCAACCACGGTCACCGAAGCCGTTGTTGGTCCAAGCGCCGCCGGTGTAGTCCATAACGAAATAGAGTCCGCCAAAGCCTGCAACCACAGCGCCGATGCAGGTTGCCAAATACTTGTATTTTACAACGTTGATACCTGCCGAGTCGGCGGTTGCGGGATTTTCGCCCACCGCACGAAGATTAAGTCCAACGCGTGTTTTGTTAAGCACAAACGAAGCAAAAAATGCAATGGCAACGGCTAAATAGGCTAAAAATCCAAACGACAAAAAGGTTTTTCCGAAAAGTCCCAAATCATCGGCAAAGGGTAATGACATCTTAAACGCCTTACCGCATTCCATCAAAGAAATCGAGCCACTCTCACCAAAAAACTTCAAAAGTGAGCCGCCGAAAAAGTTACCCACACCGATACCAAAGGTGGTAAGCGCAAGACCGGTAACGTTTTGGTTAGCGCGTAAGGTAATGGTAAGAAAGCTGTAAATAAGCGCCATCAAAAGTGAGCCAAGCATGCAGCTAAAAAACGGAATTAAAATGCAAAGCACTACATTAGGGTTAGCCACACTGTGCTCGTAAATGTAACCGCCAATAATACCCGAAATACCGCCAACGTACATAATGCCGGGGATACCGAGGTTAAGGTTACCCGACTTTTCGGTAATAATTTCGCCCGTCGCACCGAAAAGCAACGGCGTGCCCTGAATAATAGCGGCATTGATAAAAGCCAAAATCGTACCTAACACCGTTACCCCTCCTTGTTAGATTTGCGAAGATTAATTTTATAGTTTATGAAGAACTCGCAACCGATAATAAAGAAAATGATAATGCCGGTCAAAATGTCGGCAACACTCTCGTTAAGACGGAAGGCGGTGGCAATCTCACCTGAACCACGCTGTAAGAATACAATCAGGAACGAGGTTACAACCATCATAAGCGGGTTGAATTTAGCCAACCACGAAACCATAATAGCGGTAAAGCCCATACCGCCGGCCAAATCGCGCGATACGGTGTGGTTGGTACCCGAAACCAGCAAAAAGCCTGCAATACCGCAAACCGCACCCGAAACAATCATAGTTCTTATAATAACCTTTTTAACGTTAATGCCAATGTATCGAGCGGTGTTTTCACTCTCACCTACAACCGAAATCTCGTAACCCTGCTTGCTATATTTAAGATAAATATACATAGCAAGGGTTAAAAGAGCGACTATAAGTATGTTAAGACCGTACTTTTGGTCAAAAATCGAGGGCAACCAGCCACTCTGACTTTTCTGGTTAATAATACCCATAACGTTCGAGCCACTTGGTACCCAAACCATAATAAAGAAGGCAACCATCTGAATGGCTACGTAGTTCATCATAAGAGTGAAAAGGCTTTCGTTGGTGCCCCACTGCGCCTTAAAAATAGCGGGTAAAATCGCCCAAAGAACACCTGCCAATATACTGGCCACAAGCATAATCGCAATAAGTGCACCGTTAGGCAACGAGTCCTTAGCGTAGAACATACACGCTGCCGAGGCAAGACCACCGACAAGCACCTGTCCCTCTGCACCAAGGTTCCAGAATTTCATTTTAAATGCAGGGGTAACGGCAAGCGAAATACAAAGCAGCATTGCAATGTTCTGCAATAAAATCCAAAATTTTCTTTTCGAGCCAAAGCTACCCTCAAACATTTTCGCATAAACGTCAATGGGGTTTAGCTTGGTCAACAAAACGATAACCACCGAACAGACAAGCAAAGCGGCAACAATGGCAATCGCCCTGATACCGACGCTTTTGTACCAAATGGGTGTGTCACGCTTGGTAATATGAATAAGCGGTTCCTTGTGCTTTACAAGAGTTTTATTGCTCATCGCCCTCGCTCCTTTCTGTCTTGGTCATCAAAATACCGATTTCTTCCTTTTTAGCAGTTCTACCGTCAACAATGCCGGTAATACGTCCCGAGCCGATGACTAAAATTCGGTCACAAAGCTCAATAAGTACGTCCAAATCCTCACCGACAAAAATAACGGCAACGCCTTTTTTCTTCTGTTCATTCAAAAGATTATAAATAGTGTAGGACGAGTTAATGTCGAGTCCTCTTACAGGGTAAGCCGCCATCAAAACGGTCGGTGAAGCGGCAATCTCACGTCCGACAAGCACCTTTTGAACGTTACCGCCTGACAAACGGCGAACCGGTGTCGATGCGCTGGGGGTTACAACCTCCAACTGCTCGATAATCTGCTCAGCAAGACCTTTGGGCTCCTTGCGCTGCAAAAATACCGATTTACCCTTGCGGTAGCTTCTCAACATCATATTGTCAACAATGTCCATGTTGCCGACAAGTCCCATTCCCAAGCGGTCCTCGGGAACAAACGACAACCTAACACCCAATTCTCGAATTTGTAACGGAGTCTTGTCCCTCAAATTCTCAACAGCGTCGGTTTTGGGGTTGTGGTAAAGAATTTCACCGCTCTGTAAATGCTGAAGACCTGCAATGGCCTCTAACAATTCACGCTGACCGCTACCTGCAATACCGGCAATACCCAAAATTTCACCCGATTTAGCGGTAAAACTTACGTCGTCAAGCAGCTTAACACCGTCACGGCTGACACAGTCAATACCCTTAACCTCTAACCTGTCAACGCTATTTTCAGGTTGACTGCGTTCAATATTAAGGTCAATTTTCTTGCCCACCATCATTTCGGTCAATTCGGCCTCGTTGGTTTTGGCGGTTTCAAGTGTACCTACGTATTCGCCCTTGCGCAAAACGGCAACCCTGTCAGAGAGTGACAAAACCTCGTGTAACTTGTGGGTAATAATGATAATTGCCTTGCCGTCGTCACGCATTGAGCGTAAAATTTTAAACAATTTCTGTGTTTCTTGTGGAGTAAGCACCGCCGTCGGCTCGTCAAGAATAAGAATATTGGCGCCACGATATAAAACCTTTATAATTTCAACCGTCTGCTTTTCTGAAACCGACATTTCGTATATCTTTTTCTTGGGGTCAATGTCGAAGCCATACTTGTCCGAAATCTCGCGGACCTTTTCAGTGATGGCGTTGATGTCAAACTTGCCCTCGTTCTCAAAACCTAAAACGATGTTTTCGGCAGCCGAAAAGACGTCAACCAACTTAAAGTGCTGGTGAATCATACCAATCTTATAGTCAAACGCATCCTTAGGCGACGAAATAACAGCTTCCTCACCGTTAATAAAAATCTGTCCCTCGTCGGGAAAATAGATGCCCGAAATCATGTTCATCAAGGTGGTTTTACCGCTACCGTTTTCACCAAGAAGTGATAAAATTTCTCCCTCGTTAACCGAGAGACTTACGTTCTTGTTAGCGACAACCGAGCCAAACCGCTTCGAAATGTTTTTAAGTTCAATAGCAACCTGTTTCACTTGTTTTTTGTCCTTTCGGTTTAATACTGAAAACAAAAAGATTTAAAAATCTTCCTCTTTTAAATATTAAACGTGTGTTTTGCGCCGCACCCTGCGCGGCATTTCAAGCGCCCCGTAACCTCACCACCGCGCCGCACCCCGCGCGGCGCCTAAATCTTAAAACAACTTCAGGCGGGACGAATGCCCCGCCTGAAAATTTGGGTCAGATTATTCGCTGATACCGTCGATGTACTTAATATCGAAGTAAGGAGCCGAACGATCAGAAGACTCAGCAAAAGCGCCGTCCTTGATAGCCTCGGTCTCAGGCTTGAAGTCGCCCATGTCAACAACGTCAGCAGTGTAGGTCTCAAGCTTTTTGCCGTCTACAGTGAAGGTGTCGGTATCGAATACCTTAAGCTCACCGCTAACGATTTTACCCTTAACCTCTTCAATCTTTTCTGCAGTTCCGGGAGCAGCAACAGCAGCGTTAAGCTCGGTCAAAGCAACAGAACCGGTCTGGATTGTACCGCAGTAGTCAACAGGGATAGCCTCGCCTGCCATGTTCTTCTCGATAATCATCTTGAAGTAAGGAGTCCAGTCAATCTTGGAAGAAATGATAGCGGTGTTGGGGCCCATAGAAATTGTGCTAATGTTGTAAGCAACGTTGGGAACACCCTTCTCTTCACAAGCCTTGGGAGCGCCTTCAGAGTCAGCATGCTGGCTGATAAGAACGCAACCGTTGTTAATAAGGTTCAAAGCAGCTTCCTTCTCTTTAGCAATGTCGAACCAAGAGTTGGTGTACTGAACCTTCATGGTAACAGAGGGGCAGATTGAACGAACACCAAGGAAGAAAGAGGTAAGACCTGATACAACCTCAGCGTAGTTGAAAGCGCCAACATAACCGATTTTTGCCTGGTCAGCAGTAATCTTGCCGTCAGTAATCATCTGGTTGAGCTTCATACCTGCAGCAACACCTGCGAGGTAACGACCCTCGTAGATAGAAGCGAATGCGTTGTGATAGTTAGCAAGATTTTCGGTCTTAGCCTTTGTACCGGTTGCATGGCAGAACTGAACGTCTGTAAATTCCTTAGCAGCCTGAATCATGTAGGTCTCGTGGCCGAAAGAGTCAGCGAAAACGATGTCGCAACCTGCTTCAACAAGCTCAGCAGCAGCGTTGTAGCAAGCCTCATCCTCGTTGATGTTGACCTTCAAAAGAACCTGGTCGTCCTTAAGACCAAGAGCCTTCTGAGCAGCATAGATAGCCTGGATAAAGTTGTTGTCGTAAGTAGAGTTTTCGTCGTGCAAGCAGATGATACCAATCTTAAAATCATCCTTATCGTCGGATGAGCCGCCACAAGCAGCAAAGCTGAACATCATGCAAGCAACCAAGAGAAGTGCGAGAAGCTTTTTCATAAATTTCAACCTCCAAAAAAATTAATAAAACAAACATAAAGCACAAAAAACAAACAAATCACCAAAAAAAGCGCAAAAGTCGACCTTGAAAAAGCAAATTTCAACGCTTATCAAAGTCAACCTCCCATGATTTTTTGGAAAATTTAATTTGTATTCCACTACTTTATTTATTTTACAAAAATATATTAACACACTGTAAATAAAAAGTCAATAAAATATCAACAAAATTCAACCGATTTCGCACGTTTAAAAACACAGATTTACTTCACTGTTTTTATCTATTCACTCAAAAGATTTGAGTATATTTTTTACCTTCAAAGGTTTTCCGATATCATTAGCATAATCAATCATTGATTTTGTTCCTCTGCTTTGACCATCCCAAAAACATATTATATAATCACCTACTTCTGCCATCTTTCTGTTTCTTATTGGACCTGCTGCTTTGCCGAATGTTTTCCAATCAGCAGGATACCTCTCAACAGGATAATTGTTTTCAGAAGCAAACCTTTCACCCAACATATCTGCACCTTTGCATCCGCCGGAAACAAAAATTAAAGTGTGTTCTTTTTTTATATTGCTTATACAGTGCTCAATAAACAATTTTGCTTCATGGTAGTTATTATAATTTCTACACCCTGCCACCACAACTCTTTTAACCACAACACCCTCCTAAAAGCAAAAAAGCACACTCCGAAGAGTGTGCCGAAAAAGTGTTTCTCCTCGGTCGTTGCTGCACGAATAACTCCATACGGGAATTAGAGGAAAACACCTTTTACCAAGATAGTCTTCCCCGCATAGAGTTTTATTAAAATTCGTACAGCAGTATTATTCTATCATATATATTCATTTTTTTCAATAGATATATGTGATAAACAAAAAACAAAAAAGCACACTCCGAAGAGTGTGCCGAAAAAGTGTTTCTCCTCGGTATAGTTGCGACACTAACCGTTTCACCACAAAGGAAATAGAGGATAACACCTTTTACCAAGGTATTGTCCCAAGTGGTGAAGTGATTATTCAGTTAGTGTCGCAAATCTATTATATCACATTCTGTATAAAATTCAACCTATTTCGCACACTTAAAAACACACAAATTTCACACAAACACACCGTGAAAATAGCACACCTTCTCGTCTCCCTTGTATAAAGGAAAAACTCTTTCGCTGTGCAAGAGAGATGTCGCTAAGCGACAGAGAGACCGCCGCGGTAAGCGGGTGTCGCCAAATAGCAAAGGAAAGATTGTCCCCCTTCTCCAGTGGGAGAAGGGGGACCGCTTGCGGTGGATGAGGCGTTTCTCACCACTTCACTCTTCACTTTTACTTATTACCTAAAAAAACACCCCTCGGTTGCCCGAGGGGTGAAACTGTCATTTGACAATTATTAGTTTAAAGAACTCCAAAGATCGTCGAAGCCGTATCCGGAAATAACACCGCCAGTGCTGGGGTCAACCGGCATATAGGGATCAACTGCAACGTTGGTGTCGGCAAACAAATTATCAATGAACAAGTCAGGTTTTACATAATTTTTCATTG
>JAZRNK010000057.1:0-6967 GCA_045648145.1 Acutalibacteraceae bacterium
CCCTTCGCTGCCCTCATCGGAACCTTTGCCCCGTTCTTCATCTGTCTCCTGCTCCCTGCCATCATCTGCGGTGTCCTCAGCAAAAAGCTGGCTGCCCGCAAAGGATACACCGGCTATTTCTGGACAGGCTTTTTTCTCAACGTGATCGGCCTGATCTATGTCGCCGGTCTTCCTTCTGCAAAAGAATAACACATACATCCCTCTTAATCAGGGTGTCCCGGGTTCGAGTCCCTGATGGTGCACCACTGTTTAAAACCGTCAGTAATGGCGTTTTTATATAGCCGAAAGGCATTTATGTGGCCCGTTGGTCAAGTGGCCTAAGACTCCGGCCTCTCACGCCGGCAACACGAGTTCGAATCTCGTACGGGTCACCAAGCCTTCGGCTACAAAAAACATAAAACGGTGAAAACTGTTTTATATATGGAAGGGCGAAAGCCCGCCACACAAGTTGGTGTTGATTACGGTGAGGGTCCACCCGTTCCCATCCCGAACACGGAAGTTAAGCTCACTTGTGCTGACAATACTTGGCTGGTGACGGCCCGGGAAGATAGGTAATGCCGACACAAACGACCGCCTGAACAACAGGCGGTCGTTTTCTTATATTTACTCTTTATATTTTTAAAAATATGTGCTACAATGATAAAAACACACTCAATTTTTAGCGAGAGGCGTATTTTATGCGAGATAAGTATGATGTTATAATTGCGGGTGCCGGCCTTGCAGGTCTTTATGCCGCTTATAATCTTGACAGTCGAATAAATGCGTTGGTTGTCTGCAAGCGTGATTTAAGGCTGTGTAACAGTAACCTTGCACAAGGCGGTGTTGCCGCCGTGCTGGATACCATTGACGACAGCTACGATTTACATATAAAAGACACCCTTATTGCCGGTAAAAATGAAAACCGTTTGGAATCGGTTGAAACACTGGTCAAGGAAGGCCCCGAAGACGTCAGAAAAATGATTGAATTAGGCGCTGAATTTGATATGCATAACGGTGAAATTCATAAAACCTTAGAGGGCGGCCATTGCAGAAACCGTATTGTTCACCACCGCGACACTACCGGTGAAGAACTTATGCGTACCATTATAAAAGCAGTAAAAGAACTGCCTAATATCGACATTTGTGAAAACACCTCTCTCGCTTTTTTAGATGAAGCCAACAACGGCTATTACGCCACCTTGCTTAAAGACGGTGCGCTTCACACCGTTGCCGCCTCTTACGTAATCTTAGCAACCGGCGGTATCGGCCGTGTTTATAAGTACACTACCAACTCTTCGGTTGCAACGGGTGACGGTATTGCTTTGGCATATAATTTAGGTGCCAAAATCGAAAACCTGCATTATATACAATTTCATCCCACAGGCTTTGCGGGCGACAACTGTCGCGAGCGCTTTTTGATAAGCGAAGCCGTACGTGGTGAGGGCGCATATTTAGTCAACTGTCATCATGAGCGTTTTATGCACCGCTACGACGAACGACTTGAATTAGCCCCACGTGACGTTGTTTCAAGAGGTATAATTTTAGAGTCAAGAAGGACGGGTAGCGACAAATTCTTCCTTGATATAACCCACCGTGACGCCGATTTTATTAAGGACAGATTCCCTATGATTTACGAACGTTGCCTTAACGAAAACATTGACATCACTAAAGAGCTTATTCCCGTTTTCCCAACACATCACTACCTTATGGGTGGAATAAACGTTGACCTTAACAGCCGTACGAGGATTAATCGACTTTATGCCGTTGGTGAATGCTCACATACTGGTGTTCACGGCAAAAACCGTCTGGCTTCGAACTCGTTGCTTGAAGCGCTTGTTTTTTCAAGACGCGCGGCAGAGGATATAAACCGCAGCTTTAACGATACCAGCGTATACGGTAAGGCACCGCAAAGAAATGTTGACGGCGCTCCGATGCCCACAGGCACACGAACACAAATCAGAACTATTATGCAAAAAAGCCATTTTGTTATTCCTAATACCGAAGCGGCGCGTAAATATCGCCACGAGGTTGAGGAGATAGCTACACGACTCACAAGCAAACCCTTCCAAATTACCAACGATTATCTTGAGGCAAAAAGCCTCGCTACTATTGCTTCAATCGTACTTAAGGAGGTTTCACAGCAATGATGCAATTTTATATTGATGACCTTATTAAAAAAGCTCTTACAGAGGATATTAATTATATCGATATGGCAGCTGACAATCTTTTGGATGACACACATATCTCAAAAGCTGTTTTTCTTGCCAAAGCAAGCGGCGTTGTCTGTGGTGTCGACGTTGCATTACGTGTTTTCCAACTGCTTGGCAATTTTAAAATTAATAAATATATGTCCGATGGCCAGACCGTCAACAAAGGCGATATCATTGCCGATGTTGAAGGTCCCACAGTCCTGCTTTTAAAGGGTGAGCGCACCGCGCTTAACCTTATACAACATATGTCCGGTATAGCCACAATGACTGCCGAAGCCGTCAGCAAGGTTCAAGGCACAAACGCACAAGTTACCGACACACGCAAAACCTTGCCCGGTTTACGTGCTTTGCAAAAATATGCCGTAACCTGCGGCGGCGGTAAAAACCACAGATTTAATCTGTCGGATGCTGCAATGCTTAAGGACAACCATATTGATGCCTGTGGAAGTATAACAAAGGCCGTTGCCGCTCTTCGTGAAAAAATCGGCCACACCGTTAAAATCGAGGTTGAAACCCGAAATTTAGACGAGGTAGCCGAAGCACTTTCAACCGGATGCGAAATAATCATGCTTGACAATATGTCACCCGAAACCATGAAAAAAGCCGTTGAGCTTACCTGCGGCAAAGCCTTGCTTGAGGCATCGGGCAACATTACAGCCGAAACCATTCGTGAGGTTGCATTGACCGGTGTAGACATTATTTCTATCGGTGCACTCACACATTCGGTTAAAGCGTTTGATATTTCGCTTAAAATCACCAAAAAATAATCAAATAGTTTTCATATCGTCCACTATCTGCCGCATTTCTTTGCGGCTGTGTGCATTCTTGGCCTTTTCGATTACTGTCTGCTGTTTTTCGTAAGGCAGATTTGAAAAAACCTGTAATGCCTCCTCGCTTGCACTCAACGCCGAGGAGAGTCCTAACGGTATTCCGTCCACTTTATCACCACCTGTAAAATCTGCATTTATTATTAACAAAATGTACTATTTTATAAATGGTTATATGTGCTTGAAAATTCATACTTTTTATGTTACAATGACAACAATGTAATTACATTTTAGAAAAGGGTGTTTTATATGAAACGCAAAATTTGTGCTGCAATAACGTTTCTTGCCGTAATAGTAACCGTGCTCAACGTTGCTTTTATGGTAAAAGACTCCTTTTTCTATTCCCTTGATAATTTACCGACGGGTACTTTCGTCAGGGAAGATTTTGACCAGAACATCCTTTTCAGCACCGGCAACAAGCTTAAGGTTTATCAGGTTGAGGCCTCAAGTCACTTCCCTTCAGCCGTAAGGGTTGAGGTTTGCAACGATATTACCGGCGAAGCAAGGACTATTTACTGGCAAACCAACACGCAGGAATCGGTAGTGCACTGGCTTGAGGGCAGCAGCACCGTTGTTAATATTAACGGCGTGCTGATAGATTTTTCTACCGATACCTACGACTGCCGTGATTACTACCAACACATTTATGTTGATGAAAACGGTAACCGTATTACAAATTACGGGTCAATAAGATAAATTAAGAAGAGGTTTTTATGAAAAAGATAATTTGCAAAAGAGAGTATGATACAGAAACTGCTAAGGTTGTCTGTAAATACGCATTTGGTGAATTTGGCGATCCGTCAGGCTATGAGGAAACGCTTTATGAAACCCCCGACGGAAAATTGTTTGTTTACACCAACGGCGGTGAACAATCAATATATCCTACCGAAAACATCAAGAGCATTTCCAAACAAAAAGCAGATATTTGGCTTAATGAGCACAAATAAAATTAAACCGTCCAAAATACGTTTTGGACGGTTATTTTTTTGCAATTAATACACATACTAACTCTTGTTTGACACAAATTTGGTATGTGGGGCGGGAAATATGCCGATTATAGCATATTACGGAGAAAATTTCGAACAATTTAAGCAACTTACAGGTTGTTTAAACAACATTATAAATTCAACCCTACCACCACCCGAAAACACCGACATTTTGGTTATAGATGCCTCGCCTGAACAGCCTTACGTTATTCCGACAGGTGTAATCAGTGTCGTTAATTCTCACAACACAAACGGACTTTACTGCCTAATGCAAAGCGGAGTGAAAACAGTGACCTGCGGTATGTCTTATCGTGATACCGTTACGCTTTCAAGCTCGGTCTCAAAGCCTTGTGTCTGTTTGCAACGAAAACTGCCGTCTTTTTGCGGCAAGATTTTTGAGCCCTGCGAATATATGATTAAAAACTCCTGCCAAGATACCGATTTGTTACTTCTGGCCTGTGCAACCCGTTTGTTGTGTGGGTTAGAGCCTATATAAAAAAGCATTAGGAACGGACCGTTCCTAATGCTTTTAATTATTTCTTAAAGGTAATGGTCGAGCCTTCCTTCTGGTAAAGCCTTATCCAATCAATACTGTACTGTGCAGGCCACTGTGCCGATTCGTCATCAATATAATCGCCTGTAGTTCCTACGCCGACATCAAAGACAATGTAAAGCTCCTCATGAAGCTCTTTATATTTGCTATCGGTTATCTCAACCGTTCCGTATGACTCGCCGTCAATAAAGAAACGAATATACTCAGCAGTCCATTCAACGCCGTAGGTATGGTACTCATCCTCGTTAAAGTACTTGCCCTCCGGCAACGTAAACGAACGGTAACAATCATAGGTCGGATCTGCAAGTCCTCTGTATGTGTCAAAATAGTCGCTCGACGCGAGTACGCCTGCAGAAGCAAAAATCTTATTAGGCTCTTTGGCTGTATTAAAGACATCGATTTGAGAAACGGTATCTTTCTTATAATTTTCGTTCGAAAGCAGCATCTTACCCCAGAAGCCCGACGCTGACGGAAGCTTTGCGCGGATTTCAAGATAACCGTATTTAAAGCTTAAGCCCTCGTCCGACATAACTCTGCCTGAAGTATAACCTTCGTCGTTAAGCTGTGTTTCTATAACAAGATTTCGGCCGTTTACCTTAACTCGCTCGGGATAATAATACATAAACGCCGAGCCCAAACCGTAGGATTGAATAAAACCGTCATGGCTTTTCCAAATGTTTGTATTAAACGTCTGTGAGTCAAACTCATCGGAATAAACAAGCTTATATCCGCCAAACAGCTCTTTTTCGTAGTTTGACGAATTGCCGATTCTATAGTATCCCGATTTAAGATGTAATGGCTCTGCCGTAATTACAGAATTGCCTATAAGCTCATTGAATATTGAAACTGCGATTGCCGTCGCATCACCCTTGCCACCACGAAGGACCAACTTGGTTCCGTACTGTGCAATGGCATATCGGTCGGGAGCAAAGAAGGTGGTAATGTACGACTCACCGCGACTGGTATCGCCAATAAGAATCTCATATTCCGATTCCTCAGCCTCATCGGTAACCACAGGCACCTCTGTTCCTGTCACCTGCTCTATAGTTTCAACCAACTCTTTTGCGCTATAACGCTCTGCATAGGTGGGTGAACTCGGCAACACAACAGCGTACTGCACAATATTAATATCGTCAATAGTTACTACAGGACAGTCCGAGCGTTCGCTCAAGTACAGACAACTATAACTCGATTTATAAACGTCACCAAGACCTTTATCCAAAACGGTTTGCAAAAGCTTGTTAAACGCATCTTCTCGGCCATATTTAGAAACCCAGTTAACCGTAACCTTATTGCCGTACGTACGAATAAGATAATCATAATAATTATTAGTGCGAATTTCATCTATAACAGTTTTTGACTTTTGCGACTCAGCATAAATCGTATCGCCCAACAAAATCATCTTTTGGTCAGCTTTAGGAATATTAAGATTGTCGGGACAGAGCTGAAAAGTTGCATTTGACTGTTGCATAAGTTTTTCCAAAAACTCAATACACGCATCTATTTCAGAATAATTTGAACCGTTATGATAGACCAATAAATAATCGCAGTTAATTTTATCGGACGAATCAACCACAAGCTCATGTTTATCAGTTTTATATATTAAGGAAACGGTATTTCCCTCGGCAGTCTGTTGGTCTTCTCCACAAGCAGAAAAAAGCGATATTACCATAACAAGCATTAAAGCAAGGGAAATAACTCTTAAACATTTAAGCCTCAAAATTTAACACCTTCCAGATATTAATACATATTAATTTTACAATATGATTATCTTTCAGTCAAGCAGTATATTTTTACAATATTGTAAATAAAACACCGACAAAAGGAAGTTGCGATTAGGGATGATTTGCCTTAAAAAGCAAATTTTTGCGGTCTTATGTGTTAAAAAAGCCGCGGTACGCGTCAGCGTTACCGCGGCTTTTTGCCTTTTATCCCATCAAAAATTTTCGCTTTTTAAGGTGTGAGCAGTTTTGTAAAAGTAAATTTGCTTCCATTTCGAAGTCAAGAAAACGCAGAAATACTTTGTGTCTTTCAAGTTTTCGCGACAAGAAAGGGTGCAAATTTATTTGAAAATCCAATTCCTCCCTAACCGCAACTCCCTAAACTGATGTCCTGTCGGTGTTAAAATCATTTTACTACATTTTTAGGTGTGCCTTTTAAAAATGCTTCTATATTTTGCGCAACCACATCAAAAAGCCTTAGTCTTGTTTCCATACTTGCCCAGGCAACGTGCGGTGTTAAAATACAGTTTTCTACATTATAAAGCGGACAGTCACGGTCAATCGGCTCGGTTGATAAAACGTCAATACCCGCGCCTGCAAGCTTGCCGCTCAAAAGAGCGTCACGAAGGGCAAGCTCATCAACGATGGGGCCTCTTGCAGTGTTTATAAGCACCGCTCCCTGCTTCATTTT
>JAZRNK010000058.1:0-6402 GCA_045648145.1 Acutalibacteraceae bacterium
CACAAAAACAATCTGTTCGCAACAATCTTTTACACAGAATATATGGCCGCGCCCAAAACCGCCGAAGTAATTATCAACACAATGGGCGATGCTTTCTTTTTAGTCGCTTTCTTAATCACAAGACTCAATGCAACAATAACCAAAAGTATAATAAGCCCTCTATAATCGATTGAAAATCCGGCTGATGCGGTTTTGACACCCATAACCGTGCTTAAGAACAAGGTAACCGCCGTTGCCAAAATCAACCCCACCACACACGGGCGCACACCACTTAAAAAAGCTTGAACACCTTTATACTTTAAAAGATTGTGTATTAAAACAGCTATTATCAAAATAATGACGAATGATGGCAAAACAACACCCAAAGTTGCACACAAGGCACCCAACACCCCACCCTCTGACGAGCCAACAAAGGTTGCCATATTTACGGCGATGGGTCCCGGTGTTGACTCTGATACTGCTATCATATTTAAAAGCTCAGCTTCAGAAAGCCACCCATGTGCCAGAGACTCTTCTCTTATAAAAGAAATCATGGCATAGCCACCGCCAAACGAAACGGCGCCTATTCGCAAAAAAGTCAAAAACAGTTCCAAATATATCATTTTTTAGCCTCCTTTTTGTTGCAAAGAAGACCTAACAAATAAATAAACACACCTACTGTACCACAGATTAAAATAAAATATATGGTTGAAAACTTGACTGCAAAAAGTGACATTAACACCAAAGCAACGGCTACAACAGATAAAACAATTACATTAAATGGCGTCTTTTTCAAGCCCTTCATCATTTTAATTCCCGCCGAAAAAATCAAATAAACCACACAAACTTGAACACCTTTAAAGGCCGCTGCTATAAGAGTAAAAGATAAAAAAGCATCAAAGAAAAGAGATATTAAATAAATTATGACAAAAGACGGTATGCACACGCCTATAGTTGCGGTCATTGAACCAAAAACACCCGAGATTTTATATCCAATATAGGTAGCCGAATTGATGGCGATAGGTCCCGGTGTCGATTCTGCAATAGCAATCAAATCAAGAAACTCTTCCTTGTCAATCCACTTCTTTTTAGAAACAAACTCGTTTTCAAGCAAGGCTATCATTGCGTAGCCACCGCCGAACGTAAATAAGCCTATTTTTAACATTGTGAAAAATAGTTTTAAATAATTTTTCAAGCGCTACACCTCTTTAGAAAGTATTATACAACACAAACTCTCTTATTTCAACGCAAAACAAGTTTACAAATTAATAAACCTGTGATATAATCTAACCCACGAAAATATAGGAGAATATAATTATGAAATTAATGATTGCGTCGGACATTCATGGCTCGGCTTATTATTGCAAACTACTTTTAGATGCTTTCAAAAAAGAACAGGCAGACCGACTGCTTCTTTTGGGCGACGTTTTATACCACGGTCCGAGAAACGACCTGCCACGAGACTACAATCCCAAGCAAGTTTTAGCGATGTTAAATGATATAAAGAACAAAGTGTTCTGCATTCGCGGAAATTGTGATACCGAAGTTGACCAAATGGTGTTGGAATTCCCAATTCTTGCCGACTATTGTATCTTAACAATCGGCGACAGACTCGTTTATGCCACCCACGGTCACAACTATAATTTGCAAAATCTGCCACCCTTACAGCAAGGTGATATTTTACTTCACGGCCACACCCATATTCCCGCTTGGGAAAAATTTGGTAATGAAAATTTATATTTAAACCCAGGTTCTGTATCCATTCCAAAGGAAAACAGTGTTAACGGTTATATGTTACTACAAAATAACACTTTCATTTGGAAATCGTTAGATGGTACAGTTTACCACACCGAAAACTTATAATCTTACCCTGCAAGCCTAATCTGTAAAAAGCCTCAGTTTCCAAAAAGGAAACTGAGGCTTTTTCTACTTTAAATATAGTTATTACAGATATTTGCCTAACGTAAACTCTGCTAATCTTATGTGCTTTCTGTCCACGGTGTACGACATTGCAAGCTCATTGTTTTTATAATACTGAACAAACGGATAAAAACAACTTGTGTGCATTTTTGCCTGCAAGACAACCTGGCTGTTTGCTATATTTTCGGTATCCACCTTAACAACACCTATATGCTCACGGTCAATCGGCGCATGAAACAAATAAAGATGGTCGTCATACAAGATAAAATCACCCCTCGATTGACAGTCCGCAATTTCAACAGGAGTGTCCCACGCATTAGTCTGGATATTATATGCCGTCAAAAAACCACACTTGTTGGTATCTTGTTGCCTTACAAAATAAAAAACTTTGTCGCCAAGCACATAAGTGGCGTTTTCCCACTTGGAATCGTTTATAAAATTAGGTTGTGAAACGTATTCCCAAGTGATTAAATCCTTGCTTTTAATGATTGCGGTAAAATCGCCGCTATAGGTGCCTGTGTAATAGTAACCTTCTCCGTTTTCAACTCTGCTCGAAAGCTTTTGCATGATGCCGATATCTGAATACATTCTTTTGCAGGGAATACCGTTTTCTGCAAGAGCAGATTTTATACCGCTTACAGAAAAATCGTTTGTAATATCTCCTACTTTAAATCTGTTCACACCTATCTGACCTAACGTTTTTGTTGAAAGAATGAAAGGGCAATAAAATCGATAATAGTTGCCTTCGGCGGTGCGCGCTGTCCACATAATATATAACGTATCGGTATCTTTTTGCATCAATATAGTGTCATATACCATATCAATCGTCTTATCTCCAACCTTATCACCCGTCGTTTGTAAATCAATAAAGATTTTGTTTTCTATATCATCAATACGCGCGTAAACCAAACGAGCAGTTTGATTTTTTGGGTCCTCTGACGGCTCTTTTGTGTTAGCATAATAGGTCATATATACCGTATTGTCCACAACAACAAACGTTGATACATGTGCCATTTTGTCGCCGACCTTTTCAAAATCAGAAATAAAGTTTTCTGAAATTTCCTTTGCAAATGCATCGCCTTTTACAATTGCCTCTTTACCTACATTGTCCGTAATGGTTTTTGCAACGTTACTAATAGGTGCGCCCACACTTATCTGTAATTCTTTTTGGGTTTGGAAATCGAGTGAGAAAATACTATTCATGCTCTTTGTTCCTTTCTTTAATGAAAAATATAACAATAGATAGTATAGATATTAATTCGTTCACAACGCCGATGTACGATTCAACACAAAAATCATACACCATAAACGCTAAGCAAACAGGAATTGTAATCAGTTTGGTAAGCCTCGGATTATCTATCCAAAGCGATATTGTTACAAATGCAGAAGCCACAATAGGCAGTATATTATAAAAAGAATGAAACGTAGTCATTCCCAAGGCAAAGTTTATCACAACAAACAAAATCGGCCATATAACCTTATTAGCCCACACATTGTCCTTGCGATTTATGAAAACAAGCTCTCTAAATATACCTACCGCATTTGGAATCATTCCTGCAATTCCGCCTAACAACAAATAATGTACTACCCAGAAAATATCTGCTGAAAGCTTTGCAAGCAAAATCTTTTTTCACTGTTTCTGTTGATAAATCAAAAACAACGAAAGCATGGCGAAAAGGCCAAAAATTTGTGCAATGATTTTCATACTGTTGAATTCCTCGTAACTTAATGTTATAATCATTATATTGGTATTGTTATTACATTCCAAGCAATAAAATTGGTTAAAATTAACACTATCTTGCAAAAGGAGGTGTCAGAATGGTCACCACCCGTCACGAAGAATACAAATATAATAACCTGCCGTTTATCTTAAACGCCGATTTGGAAAGAACATATTATAAGCGAAGTGCTGAAAGTAACTGGCACGAAAATTTAGAAATTCAGTTCTGCACAAAGGGCAGCGGGACAGTGCTTTTAGATGGCGAAAAATATGACTTTCAAAAGGATGACATTATAGTTGTTAATTCAAACATCATTCACTATACGGGCACCGACACAAAACTCACCTACAGTTGTATTATCGTGAGTAATGATTTTTGTCAGCAAATCGGTATTGACCCGCGAAAGCTCACGTTTTCCCCAAGGGTGAAAAATCAAAATATCGTTGACCAATTTTGCGCACTAAAAAAGATTTATATGAATCCCGATATCCCCTTTCGAACCGCAAAATTAAATGAAATCGTGTTAAAAATACTGATTGAGCTGGCCGATAATCACATCACAAAAACAAAATCTAATTCAAATATTAAAAATTTTGAAACAGTAAAATCTGTCATTACGTATATTAGAAAAAACTACAATAAAAAAATCACCTTGGACGAAATATCCAAAGTGGTTTTATGCGACAAGTATGCTTTATGCAGAGAATTTAAGCGGCTAACCGATCAAACAATCATCGAAAACTTGAATAATTACCGTTGCATAAATGCAATGGGTTTTTTAAACGAAGGATATACTGTGGCCAAAACTGCAGAGCTCTGTGGCTTCGACAACCTTTCCTTTTTCACCAAAACGTTTAAAAAATATATTGGCAAGCTTCCGTCTGAATATAAAAAGTAACCCACATTAGTCAATATTTTAACAAAACAGAAACCCCATACACAAATCGTGTATGGGGTTTGGCAAGTCACAACGAAAAAGATATTGGCTTATTTACTGCTTTATACTTATGTTAATATCACCGGTTGATGTTGTAATCTCACATTTTCCACCGGTTACTGTTTTGGGGACATCCACATTGCCCGTATCAGTTTCAACAACAAAAACTTTATCAGAAAGCAGGGTACCTGTAACATCACCGGTATCGGTTTCGACGAAAATTTCAGCAGCATCGCAGCCATCAAATTTCACATCACCTGTACTTCTTTCGATAGAAAACTTTTCTGCGACAATAACATTTTTCAGGGATATCGCTCCCGTATTTCCATTCGAAACAACATTTTTACACTCGATATCGGTCAGATGCGTCTTCCCGGTGGAAACCTTGATTTTAACATCACCCTCGGTTGTTACATTAGAAACCGTAACTCCGCCTGTTGAAACCGAAAGATCAAGTGTGTTTGCGGATACATTTTCAACACGAATATTGCCCGTACTTGTCTTAATTATTATATTTTCCGAAGCGGAAGCACAGTTTGTTACATTGCCTGTGCTTTCCGAAATATCAATATTTTCGAATTTGAATTCTTTTGGTATTTCTACATTACCGGTACTGGATTTCACTAAAAGCGCACCGTATTCGCCCTGCGGAATATATACTGTTATTTTTGGTGTGCCGAAGCTTATACCGATATACTCATACCATTTCCGTGTATCAACGATCTCAATTACAAGCTTGCCGTTTTGCACTGTAACCGAACACTTCATATTTTTCTGTTCGTGGCAGACAACGGAAGCTTTTTGGTTTTCAGAAGGCACGAATAAAATATCAGCGGTATCTGTTATAATCGATATGTTATTAAAGTTTTCAGTAATCTCATAATTGTTGGTTTCATATTTGCCCGTTGATAATTTCGTAAAATCCCATTTAAGTATTGACATTACACCTACAAAAATGATACATCCAATCAACATAAAGGAAGTTGCTATAATAAGCCATATCTTTGTTATTTTACTCATTACGCTACCTCCTTTGTAATAAAGCAGTTCTTAATCCATACTGCAATCTTCTTTGTAAGTATCAAACAGCCTTTTATTGCTACCTTACATCCGTAGAACATAAAAATAGAAAGTCCGGCACAAACGATTCCTGCAGCAAGCATAGCAATTCCCGAAAGTGCATTGCCACTACAAGCAATGACAATCCCTGCTACAACGCCGCCAAACGCACAGCCAATAAGCGAACCGAAAACAGCCCACAAGGAAATTACCACAGACCATAACGAGGCATAAAGCGAAAGAATTACGGCAAATGCGACAATCAAAAGAGAAAGCCATATTGGAGAGCCAAGTACCAAAAGTACGATTTCCCATGTTTTTAGATGTTTCTTTGGTGTAATTTTTTCTCTTACGAGTTTGGCAAGTGGGATATCTGCCTTGATCTGAGATATAATCGTATCGACAGATCCGATCCTACTAACAGCTTCTTCCTCCGTAATACCTTCTTCAATTCGATCATCTATCATTTCACTGTAAAACGTCACGCGTTCCTCAATGTCCTCTTGCGGAAAGCCTGACAATCCTTTGCGTAATTGCACAAGAAACTCTTGCTTACTCATTGCCATTATCCTCCTTGGTTACAAATCGATATATAGACAGAATTTCTTTCCACTCATCCTTGAAATCCTCAATGCGTTTTCGTCCCTCGCTGGTTATTCGGTAATATTTCCGAAGCCTGCCGCCGTGTTCTGCGGTGCGAACGGTCAGCATATTTGCTGTTTCCAAGCGCTTCAAAATGGTATATAAGGTGGATTCAGAAAGTTCAATGTACGGCTTCATATCTTT
>JAZRNK010000059.1:0-2606 GCA_045648145.1 Acutalibacteraceae bacterium
CAAAGTCCTCGGCATTCATAAATTTCTACCTGTAAATCGGGTGCTTTTTTTATTAATTTCTCTTTCATGGTCAAGGCCGCCTGTTCATTAAAGCAATGGGCAATTCTGACCTTGCCGTTTTTATGTCCAAGCAAACTCATATGCTCTACTATCGCGTCAATCGCCTTAGCCTCGCCTCGACATTTATCGAGCTGTTGAAGGTCACCTTTATCACTCGCCTTGCCAACCACACGAATACCGAGTAAACCTGCCGCCTTAGCCACAAACGGACTGACTCGACCGTTATTTGCAAGATTTTTCATAGACTCAAGCATAAATATAAGTCCTGTAGTCTGACAGTATTTTTCAACCGAGGCGCAAATGCTTTCAAACTCCTCGCCGTTATTTACCAATTCGTAAATCTTTTCGATAATCAGTTTCATTTCGGGTCCGGCCGTAAGAGAGTTGAGCACAAACACCTTTCGGTCGGGATACATTTCCTCATACATCTCTTTTGCGACGATTGCAGCATTATAGCTACCCGACAAGGTGGCTGTAATGGTAACGCAGAAAACATACTCTGCATCAGAAAATGCCAAAAGCCAATCCTCTGGATTAGGGCAGGATGTAGATGACCTGCCTTTGTGTTTTGCAAGAAAATCAACCATTTCTTGAACACAGATAGCTTCATTGTCAACAAACTCTTTATCTGCCGCAATAATTTTCAAAGGTGCCGAAGCGAATGCAACGTCAGACAATGTCAACATATCGGCCGACGAGTCTGTAACAATTCTATATTTAACCATAATACACTTTTCTCCTTTTGCTTTTAAACACTAAACGGTGCTTGAATGTATATATTATACATTCAAGCACCGTTTGTTACTACCTACTGTGAATATTCAGTGTTCTACAAATTTCAATATGGCAGTAGAGCATTATTTTTAAAACTCTACCTGCAGGAGAAATCACGTGTTTTATGGCAACAAAAGCTATTTGTACACTGCTTTGAGCATCCTTTTTAAACACAGACACAAAGGATATACTAAAGAGCCTGCCAACAGATTACTAACACCATGAACTACGTCAAATGGAAAGCCTGCTATTATCCAGGTAATCATACCCTTAAAATCAAGTCCGAATAAAAGAGCCTGTCCCGGTGCATATAGCACCCCAAACAAAATTCCGTGCAGGGCACAAACCGCCATATAAACCGGAATTGCCGGCCTTGCAGACATCCTTTTAGGCAACAACATAGCCACTACCCAAAGAACAGTCCACACGTATAAATACGGTATCCACCATAAAGCAAAGCCCGAGGTAAGTCCGGTTATAAAAACATACACGTAAACCGATATTAACGCGCGTGAACGGAATACTACTGTAAACGTCACTATGAACATGGCCAACAGATGAATATTGGGCAACAGCTCCATTATTATGTCGGATATGTACATTAAGACACCGAAAACCGTACACAGAATAATCTCAAAAAGAGATTTAAAAAGCTTACTGTACATTATTTTTGAACTTTGAACTCGTAAGTTGTGCCAGGTACAATATCGGTGCTGTCAACACCTGTCGGTGCCATAGTACCATTTGCATAAAATGCCCAGAAAGTGCCGTCAACGTTATAATCAGCTACTATGCCGTCGACTTTTTTTACATAAAGTCCGTACGCGCCCTGGTCGCCTTCAATAAGTTTTACGTCAAGCAAGGCCTCGCCGACCGTTTTCTTGTCCGTTTTGATGGTAAAGGTTTTGGAAACGCCGTTTTTATCGGTTACAATAAAGGCGAACTCGGTTGCACCCTCACCTACCACCTCAGCAATATCAGTCGAGCTGACAACGTTTGATACGGATGAGTTGGTATCTACATTTTCATCTCCATCGGCTCTACAAGAAGTGAATGTTAATGCCATAGCCGCAATAAGCACAAAACATACTACTGTAGACCAAAATGCTGTTAATCTTTTAGTCTTTTTCATGTTTTTTACTCCTTAATTATATTGAGAAACTAAGGTCGGTACCCGCAACCCTTTCAAAAAGAAACGTTTCCCTATTAACGAAGTTCGGTCTTTCGGCTTATGCACCTTTAAGCCACCTTCTCAGGTTTCCCTAATGGTTTTTCATTTTCTGCGGCGAAAATATAGGCTTAAAAGAATACTGCAATTACGGCGACGGGCTCGCACAGGATTTACACCTGTTTCCCATATTGCAAAGCAATATATAACTTCGATAATTTATTAAATTTAAATACCGTACATTAACCAAATATAAATGTACGCAGGAATGATTGCTGCTAATGTGAAAGGAATACCAATCTTAAAGAAGTCGGAGTTTTTCACTGTATAACCTTCTTTTCTAAGGATACCAATACCCGTGATGTTGGCATATGCGCCAATGGGTGTGCAGTTATCGCCGAGAGTCGCGCCCGAGAGCAATCCAAAATAGAGAACGGTGGGGTCGATATTAAATGCTATAATTAACTATAATTTATTTAAGGAGGAGTATCTATGTTTCAGGAGTTTTCTATTAAGGTTATAAATAGCTTATCTTCTTAAAAACTCGAATCTTTTAAGTATATCAAGTCTCATAAAAAAGAGGTTATTGATATGTCTATACATG